>JAGLML010000058.1 GCA_023140035.1 Thermoplasmatales archaeon | reverse complement strand
TATTGCCAGCCGAAATAATAAAAAGGTAGCAAACAATTTGTTGAAAATTTGCGCTTTTATTGCTATTGTTAACCTACCTTTTATTACTATACACCCAACTAATTGGCATGAATGCATTCCTAGATTCATTTGATTTTCCTGAATCGTATCAATATTTCAAAAGTAACAAATTGGATATGGACAACACAGATGAGAATTACCTAGTTCTTCAAAAAGCATCACACCCAGATTTTTCTATAATAAAAGGAGACGAAATATTATACCTAAAGGACGAAGGAGGGTTAATATGCCGAAGGGTTTATCATGTAAGCAAACAAGAGGAAATAAAAAAATATTATACTCTCAATTTTAATGAAGATATCAATGGTGAACCCATATATGACCACCAGATCATCGGAAAGATTGTTAGTGTTGTCGATAATAATGTATGGAATACCTTATCATTGAAAGTATGGGATATATCTATAAACAATTTAAACGCAGTAGCGCTATTTACAAACAACTGAAAACATCAAAATCTATGATAAGTTTCTTTTAGAGGAAACGAAAACTCCCCAAACAATAAATGATAAAAGCGTGGGGGAATGTAGCGAGGATGGTTTGTCCTATACATTCTCTTTCTCTACTTTTTCCAAGCCTCTCTCACAATATCCTTCTTGCGAATTACAAAATAAGCCGTCAGCATCGTCACCATATAGCCCCATAACAAAAACAGATGAGATACCCAAAACGGAAAGACCGCTTCGGGAGAAAGCCCCTCCAATGTCATATCCCCATGATAAAAATACTCAAAAATCCAATATGTCAGCACTCCAAAAAAGACCGTTGGAATCACGATTATCTTCAACAAATCTTTTAGGTTCTTATGCATCCAATTCTGAATTAACAATTGGCATTTTAAAATTTTTGGTAGGGACAGGCAAAAAAATCAATCAGTTAATAAGGGTAGATAGGGGGCATGTGGTGGAAGGAAGACATCTGGAGAGGGGATTAGATATTTATAAAAAATGCCTGCCCCCTATTCTAAGTTATAAAATAAGAATAACTTTCACATATATAAATATTATTACTAAAATAAAATATTGGTGCGGGGGAAGATTTCCAAAATTAGAGGTTGTTTTTTTTATACCAAGGACAGTTTTTACAACCAGAATATTTAATATAGCAATAGCATCCTGTTTCGATTTTTTCTCCTACAAGCCAACATACCCTTCCAAGATTTCGTTTATAAGCCTTACATTCATCTCTAGTTTCTTTAGGGCATTCCGAGAAGTCCCAGCAGTTTTTAGGTTCATCTTCTTTGGAAGTAGTCATCATAAACAAAGTAAGAATCACAATCTATCTTTTTATTATTGTCATTTAAATAAGAATCAAAGGAACAAGAGAGATAATCAAACAGGAAAACGAGAGATTCGAGAGAAATTACACATCACCATCCGGAGGCGATATAGAAAAAAGAGGTGGTTCGAAGAGAAAATATATACAGATAAACTTGGAGAAAAATATAGAGAAAAGAGAGAAACTACTGGAATGGAAGTCTGGAATCTTTGTCTCCCTCTTCAAAAATTCCAAACCAAAACAAAAGATAGCTTACAAGGATATAAAAATTTCCCCACAACAACATACATATTTTCTCCTATTACATATATTTTCCCCGATAATATTTCTTTTGCCAATAATAATAGAAGCTATATTTCAGTTAAACAGAAGAGAACGACAAAACCTATTTTCCCCCACGAAAGAGGTTATAAAACAAAGCCCCTCTCTAAGTTTATGGGGTGGTATGAAAGAGGTATTTTTATGTATAACCTCATTCTCAAAATGCAACAAACAACCATCCAGACAGGGTTGTGGGGGTGGAGTTAGGTGAAAAAATTTATTTTTAATGAAAAATTTGAAAAAAATAGGCAGAAGTGTAATAAACTAAATCTTTTTGCAATTGTTTTTATCACACTTGCCGAGATAGTTTTAATACTTAGTCATCAACTATCACTATCATCTCATACTAATGAAGAGTACTATATAGCAATAGTCTCATTGTTTTTCCCTCTGGTTTTAGCAGTTATCACTCTCTTGGTTTTGAACGCTAATATCTTTGGTTATACCCTTCGACATGAAGATAAATTGCCAGTAAAATTATGCAGATTACCCCTGCATAGATTATTGAAAAGATTAGTTCATCGATGAGATATGTCCCGAAAAAAGCTGTTACCAATGAAAGAATACCGATTATTGCAACAAAACTTTTATCCAAGTATTTACCGAAAATCACGAAGTTCCCTACTAAAAACAAAAGTTGAATCGTTCCAAATGCTATTAGACTCATGTTTACACCTAGTTCTACGTTTAGATAAAATGCAATACCTATCATTAAACCAAGGATTAAACCAACAGCATAAACCATCAGTTGTTTATCTGGAGTTAAACTCATTTTTATCAACACCGTTTAATATTAAATTAATTTCATTATTACTATCTGAGTTGAATACAACAACATCAGATGAAAATACTAGCATCGACACAAATTATTTAAACCAAAAAATGATTAAAATAAATGTATCGTTTGAGAGAATTCTATCTCAATCGGGTATGGGAGGACAATTGCCAGAGAGGGCAACTCAATCGGCAATTGCTCCCTTTAATTTATTCGGTTTTTGTGAATCCCCCCTCTCATTATCAAAACAATTGAGTCTAAACAATAATTTTCAAAAGTCAAACGGCAGAAAGTTGCCTCCATCATTAGGACTTTTGGTTTCTGAACCATATCTACATTTCCTTTTTTATGGTGAGCAAGACCCCTATTTTATCTCACCACCTCATGCTGGATATAGCTCTTACACCATTCTCCTAATTTTGGAGTCTTACTTTGTCCGTTTATATTTACCTAACCATATGCAGTTATTATTAATAAATTTATCCTATTTTGTATACTATTGTAACAATAAAATAAATTTTAATGTATTATATGAAACAAATAAAACAAAATGGGAGGCCGTTTCTTCAATAGAAATTACTTTGTCTGTTTGTATTACTATTTCTTCTGAAATGGCCTCCCGCCACCTTTCAATGGAGGTAACATCGTGATAGTTCAATGGTCTCATAAGAACAAGAAATACACAGACAAACAACTATTGGAAATGCAGAACAAACACCTGAAAAAATACGGGTTGCCACCGAAAAAAAGAATCGATAGGGAAATCATTTTAAGACTGCTTGACGATACACCCCACGCTAGAAAAACACACATCATTTCACATGATGAGGTGATGTACCAATGAACGAAATCCTACAAGAATATAAGGATTTTGTTTGGGGGAACTACCAGAAAAACAAGACACGCCACATCTACGAAAGCCACCCAAGATTATGCCTAGAATGGATAAACAAACCACTTGAACAGATAACACAGGAGGACATAAACCGATACATACACTACTGCTATGGTTACTGCAAGCGAAACACACTGTCCTTAAAATTCTGGAGTACACAAAACTTCTTTAAATGGGTGGGACGAAACGACCTACAACTACCGAAGATAACGCCGATAGACGCAGGGAAACAAGCACTAAACGAAATAGAGACACAGAAGATACTTGATACCATTGAAACATTATCGCCGTTACACCAGCTTATATTCTACCTAGAATATGATACTATACGCAGACCAAGTGAAATACAAAACCTGAAACTCAAGGATAGATACGGAGAGATACTGAAATACGATGGTAAAACAGGGATTAAACAATGTATAATGACAGAACGGCTACAAAATGCATGGGACGAATACTTGAAAATAAGACCAATACCGAGTACAAAACAAGATAGCGAATATCTGATACTCCATTATTACGGCAAAGACAAGGGAAACCATCTTACAAGCAAATGTATGATTAGCAGGATAATCAAAGAAGTAATGATGTATTCTAGAGTGGAACTACCAAACGGGGAAAAACCGACAAATTACTTAGTTAAAAGAACGAGCATAAGCCGACAACTCAAGGAATGCCCAGACCCGAAGATAATACAACTACAAGCGGGACACACCAAGCTAGAAACAACAATGAAATACAACCGCATCAATGAACAGGATATAAAAAATTATCTTAGTTTATTCGAGGATAAAAGGGACGGAAATAAAAGAAAACGCAAGATAAACTATGATAAGTTTCTTTAAGGTAACACTGTTTATCCCTCAGGGACTTTATGAAATTCATTCCTAATTCTGCCATTAAAAACAGCATGCTTAAGGAGATAGGAATAACTGATATTGACAGTTTATTTTCTGATATACCCAAACAGATCAGAATAAAGAATCTCAATCTTCAAGATGGTTTATCCCAACAAGAAGTAGAAGAAAAGTTGAGAAAATTGGGAAAAAAGAACAAATCTTTTCTTGAAATGCCTAACTTTTTAGGAGGAGGGATCAAATCTCACTACATACCTGCAGCTGTAAAATCAATCATCTCTAGATCAGAATTCTATACTTCATATACACCGTATCAACCGGAAGCATCACAGGGCTTTTTGCAAGCAATGTTCGAATATCAAAGTATGATTGCTGAGATCACTAGCATGGATATAGCAAATGCTTCAGTATATGACGGTGCGACTGCCCTGGGTGAAGCAGCATTAATGTGCACTCGCATTAACAAGAAAAAAACATTTGTTGTTCCTAGCAATATATCTTGGGACAAAAGATGCGTCTTAAAAATTTATACAAAAGGGGCGGGAATTAAAGTTAAAGAGATAGCATACAATAGGAAAACAGGCAAAATCGATTTGGATGATTTAAAGAAGAATATCAATGATGATACTGCTGGAATGTATATTGAAAGCCCGAATTTTTTTGGTGTTTTTGAAGATGAAGTGGATGAGATTAGCACAATCGTAAAAGAAAAACAATCGGTATTTGTCGTTGGCGTTGATCCAATATCACTAGGCATTACAAAAGGTCCAGGTGAATATGGTGCAGATATTGTCATTGGTGAAGGGAGGAGTCTCGGAAATCCTGTGGACTTTGGCGGCTCCACGTTAGGTATCTTTGCATGTAGGAACGAATTTCTACGCCAGGTCCCTGGACGCATCATAGGATTAACTAAAGATAAAGAGGGGAAAAGAGCGTTCTGCATGACCTTGCAAACAAGGGAACAACATATTAGAAGAGGGAGAGCTACAAGCAATATTTGTACAAACGAAGGATTATGCGCTCTTGCTGCTGTAACTTATCTTTCATTGCTTGGAAGCAAAGGCTTGGAACAACTTAGCAAAATCAATTTTGAGAAAGGACAACAACTAGCAAAAAAAATTACTTCAATAAATGGATTTGAAAAAGTTTTTAGCGGAGTCCATTTCAACGAGTTTGTAATAAAATGCCCCGATGCACACAAACTAAACAAAAAACTGTTAAGTGAAAATATCCAAGGCGGCATAATCTTGGATAGTTTGCATCCTGAACTAAAAAATTGTATGCTTTTTGGTATAACAGAGATGCACAATAATGAGAGCATTAAAAAACTTGTTTCTGTACTTAAGGAGTGTGAATAATGTACAGAAGTGCAATATACGATGAACCTTTACTAATAGAACTAGAGGGCAAAAGTAATGATAAGCCCGAAAAAGTATTGCCTTTATCTCTTCAAAGAAAAGAAAGGGTGAACATTCCTGATCTCGATGAAATCCAGATTATTAGACATTTCTTACGATTGAGTCAAATGAATTATGGAATTGAATCAGGAATTTATCCGCTTGGTTCCTGTACTATGAAATATAATCCTAAGATATGTGAAGAAATTAGCAGATGGGACAGTTTTGCTATGACACACCCTTGTCAAGATGAATCTACTATTCAAGGAAATCTTCAAATACTCTATGAGCTAGAACAGATGTTATGCGAAATAACAGGCATGCATAGTTTTACTCTTCAACCCGCAGCTGGTGCCCAGGGCGAATTTACTGGTTTGCTTTTAGCAAAGACATATCATGATTTCAATAAAGATTTTGATAGAAATGAGATTATTTTACCAGACACATCGCATGGTACAAATCCTGCTAGTGCTACTATGGCCGGATATAAAATTATAGAAATCCCTTCAACAAAAGAAGGGACAGTTGATCTAGAAATCTTAGATAAAACACTCTCTGATAAAACAGCTTGTTTCATGCTTACAAATCCAAACACCTTAGGTATTTTCGAATTTGATATATTAAAGATATCAAAAATGGTGCATGATGCAGGTGCATTGTTGTACTATGATGGTGCGAATATAAATGCTATAATGGGTAAAGCAAGACCAGGTGATATGGGATTTGACATCGTACATCTCAATCTCCATAAGACCTTTTCGACACCACATGGTGGGGGGGGGCCTGGAGCTGGTCCAATTGGGGTGAAAAAGAAATTTGAACGATTTCTTCCAGTTCCTAGGATAGTAAAAAAGAACGATAAATATCACTTTAATTATGATTATCATGAATCTATTGGAAAGATTAAAGCATTTTATGGTAATTTTTCAGTACTGCTAAAGGCATATATTTACATCTTATTGATGGGGAACAATGGACTCAAAGAAACTTCTGAAGTAGCAGTACTTAA
>JAGLML010000057.1 GCA_023140035.1 Thermoplasmatales archaeon | reverse complement strand
ATCAATAAATCTGGTTTAAACTCTTTGATAATCTTTCTGACTTTTAAAAAAGAAAACGGGGTACCAACTATTGTTCTATATAGCATAACAAGTATGCTGTAGAATAGCCTAACATCATTGCCTTCATAGATAAATCTTGGAGATTCGATTTCTTCCACACAATCAAATTCCCTCGATAAAAAATCGTAAGCCTTCCCACCAGCCACGATTCTAATATTATGCTCTTTTTTAAGATGGTTTATCAAAATTCTACTCCTGCTGGCATGCCCGAGACCTTCTCCACATAATCCATAGAGTATTCTTGCCATCTTTTATTATCTCCTGAATATTTACTAACAAATATTCATTTATAAATCCAACATTACGAAATTAAAGGTTGGATTTTAAATACTTTCATATTTAATCAAAAAAACGGGTGCATGTCCTGATAACCGCTGACTCCTATCCATATGTGTGTATCCAGTCCGGGAATTGTGATGTTTGTTCTCACGATTACTAAAAGCGCATCTGGAAGAAATCCTTTTCCTCTAGAAAAAAACAATTTAGAGTAAGGCAATAGTATCTGGGTAGTGATAACTGTTGTATCTTCAGGTCCCGCTTCTGCTTCTCCAATAGTAGACTCGCCAATTAATTTTTTTTCATCCTTATCTGCCCTATATATTGAAAAGACAATGTCTCGAGCAATTAATCCTATCTTATTCGGATTGTTAATCTCTAACGTCATATTGCTAATAAAGCCACGTAATGTGGCTTTCATATCCGATTTTATTATGGCTTCAGTAGGGGTGTCCGAGGATAGTATATCTTCCAGCCTCGGCATATTTAAGTGAGCGTCAATAGAAAAAGGCACTGACTTATTTATTCCGGCTATCTTTACTCCCGCTGAGGTGCTCACATTAACATTAAGTGTCTTCGCATTTAGCGCCTCGATGAGTATTCTCCCGGTACCATACAGATTGTAGGAACTTTTGGCTGGTATTGTACCACCTGTAACGTCCAAATTACCAACACTTTCGCCGGTTTCAGTTTCTATTTCGACCGACATATCTTCAACATACATTTCGAAAGGGTTAGGATTGTATACTTCAATTGTTCCAGTGAAATCTATACCTTCTTGTGTTATCTCCCCAAAATCACCCCAAATATGAACAATAGGAGCTGAAATATCATGGATTACATCTCCTATAGATGTTATAACATTAATAGCTACGGGTAGAGTCTTTTTTATCAAACCAAGGAATTTTACACCCACTGTACCAGTAATTTTACTAGTTAAAGTACTATATCCTTGACCTTTAAATGCAATTCTATCGCTTGACTCAAATGTTCGGTTTGTTTGAGAAGGAATGTATCCGCCTTCTATCTTCAGTCTAGCAATTTCATCTCCGTCAATTGTGTTGGCAACAACTTCAAAATTGTCTACTATGAGTTCAAATTGATTTGGATTGTAAATTTCAATACTATGATGGATTATTATTTCCTCTGAGTTTACTTCTATAAGGTCAACTTTTATGGTGGTTTCAGGCATTTCCATTAGCCGTATATCTAAAAAAATGAATACACTTGCTATTACGTTTATGATTAGGATTGCCACTACTAAAAGAGTAAATGCTATTCTCCTTTTACTTTTGTATGAATTAGAAGGATTCGTGCTCATATATGGTTATACATGCTTTTATATTTTATATATATTTTTCTATTTAAATTATGAGAACCGTATACCATATAATAGTTTTCGAAATTATTTTGAAATAACGAAAGAGTCGATAACACATCCGTCAGGTTTTATCGATTGAAACGTTAATTTTGATTGATTTGCTGTGATCAAACAATAGTGATATGTCTTCTCAGAATATATTGTCCACCAACTTTCTCCAACATTGTAAAGTGGAGCTCCTCCGCCACCAGTCACAATGTAGTTTACATCTTTAACTCTCCCTCTTTCGTAATTATGATCATGACCATTGAAGACAATATCTACGTTGAAGTGTTCAAAAATAGGTCTCCACAGCCATCTAAGATACAAAGTACTACCATGATTACCTGAACTATACAAGGGATGATGGAAGAACACTATTGTAAACGGCTGCTTGTTTGCCCTTAAATCCTTTATTAGCCAGAGTAATTGAGACAGTTTAAGTGCATTTCTTGGATTGGAATCTAAGCCAACAAAATGAACTGGTCCATTATCTATTGAATACCATCGTTCATTGTGAGGTAGTGAGAAATATCTAAAATATGAGATTCCATAGTGCTCGTGATTACCTAAAGCGGGATATAGCGTGCTGTTATGAACAAACTGTGAGATGGAGAAGAAATCTACCCATTGACTTTTGTTTTTTCCATCATTAACGATATCTCCTGTATGTAAAACAAAGTGTGGCTTATGCTCTTCAATTTTGTTTGCAACAATACTAGCATGTTGCCAGTTATCCCAGACCCCGCGTGTGTCACCGTATGCTATAAATCTAACTGTGTTATTTCGTTCAAAAGTTGTGTAAAATGAATATGTCTTACTTTCAATACTATCTGAAACGACTTTGTAGTAATATTTTGTAGAAGAAGATAATCCATCTAGATTGACTATATGTAAATTTTGATTTAGTAAAGTTTCTTCATATAATTCTGAACTTATATTTCCTAAATCTAAAGTAAGTCCCCAATGTACTTTATTTTTTGTTGTTTTTTCATTTGTTCCCCATATAATTTCAATAAAATCTGTATTTGCATTTTGAGGATATGGGCCCACAATGATTTCAATTTGTTGAATTGATTTTGTATTATAGGAAATAGCTGAAATTGAATGAATTATTGGAGACAAAAAAAGAATTGAAACAATTAAAAACTTAATGATTCTATCGCGTTTCATATCAATTACTAATAGGAATTTTAGATATATATAATTTTTCTGATTAATGTTAATTGAATTTGAAAAAATCTTTAAAGTTTGTTATTATACTGGGAAGTGTGATTTTTATGACATCTAAAAAAAGTCAAAGAAAAAGATCAAATCCAGCAAAAAAACAAAGTGCATTTGAATCAAAAGGAGTGAAAATTGGAATCGTTATCATATTTATTGCGATAGTTGCCGTTGCTGCAGTTTATCTTTATAGTGGAAGCGGTGATGATGGAAATGGTGATGGAGATAATGGAGTAGTTGGAAATCCCATTGCAATTATCGATACATCAATGGGGACAATAAAAGTTGAACTCTATGAAGACAAAGTACCAAATACATGTGAGAATTTCATCAATTATGCAAATGATGGATTCTATGACGGTTTGGTATTCCATAGAGTCATCGATGATTTCATGATTCAAGGAGGGGGATTTTATCCTAATGGTACTGAAAAGGATACCAATGATCCAATTGATCTTGAAATTAATGAAGAAGTGCGCCATGTTGATGGAGCGATTGCAATGGCAAGAACAAATGATCCTAACAGTGCTACAAGTCAGTTCTTTATCGATGATGGCCCTCAACCTAATCTTGAACCCGGAGGCGTTGATCCCAATGGTTATGCTGCATTTGGAGTAGTAATTGATGGCATGGATATCGTAAGATCAATTGCAATCGTTGAAACAACAATAAAACATGATGCGATGCAAAATTGGCCAATAGACGATGTAATAATAAATAGCATAACAATTGAAAATCAATAAAGGAGAATATAAAAATGACGAATGGAACAGCAGAATTTAATACAAATAAAGGCAATTTTAAAATTGAACTTTTTGAAGATAAAGCACCTGTAACAACAGGAAACTTCACCAAACTTGCAAATGATGGATTTTATAATGGTCTTATCTTTCATCGTGTAATCCCAAATTTTATGATACAGGGTGGATGTCCGGATGGAACTGGCAGAGGAGGACCGGGATATACAATAAAAGATGAGTTTCATCCAGATTTAAAGCACGATACAAAAGGCATGCTTTCAATGGCAAATGCAGGTCCAAATACAGGAGGCTCTCAGTTTTTCATAACAGTAGCTCCGGCACCATGGCTCGACGGACATCATTCTGTCTTTGGAAAAGTGATTGAAGGAATGGATGTTATCGATACCATATCTAAAGTTAAAACAGTTAGAAATGACAAACCATTAGAAAACATTATAATAAACAAGATAACAATAGAAAACAAATAATGGTGATTTTTATGACCATTCTTTCTGACGAAGATATTGAGAACTCAATTAAAAACAGTGAACTTGGCATAGAACCATTTAACCAGAAAAACCTCACGCCAAATGGATATGACTTATCAATTGATGAGGTTTACATAAAAAAAACAGAGAAACATATCAGAGAAGGTATGGCATCAATTCCACCTCTCACATGGTTTGCTATTAGTACAAAAGAATTTGTCAAAATGGGTCCGCAGCTCTCTTCACAGCTCTGGATTAGATCTAGTTATGCACGAAAAGGCATATTGGCAAGTTTCGGAAAAGTCGATGCTGGATTTCATGGTACCTTGACCATTGGCTGTTTTAACTCAAGCGATCAAGAAATCGAAATACCGATAGGAGATAGATTCTGCCAGATTGTATTTGAGCGTCTTTCTACAGTACCAAAGGCCCTTTATAACGAGCGTTCAGGCACATACCAAAATCAACGTGGTGTCACATTGAAACGGTAATTTTTTTTATATCAATTATTACTTTATCTTAGTTCTAAAACTATAATATCGATTGAAACCTCTCATTTACCATTTCCTGATGAAATTGCAATAGCGTCGATAAGCGTTGCAACATATAATTTTGAGGGAATATTTTATATACAACTTAATAGATTGCTATGAAAAAACTAGGAGAGATGTGAATGAAAGTTAATAACGCATATGAGTTAGTTGGGAAAGAAGTTTTTGACACCAACGGAAACACTATTGGGACAATAGACAAATGGTGGAACAGCTGGAACCAAGAATATCCTGGCTATTTCTTTGGCATAAAACCCAATGATAATACAAGAGACACTTGGTTCAGAGGGACAAATAAGCTGATACCAATATACAGTGACTACATAAGAGATGTAACCGAACACGTAACCTTAAACAAAACAACTGAGGAGTTAGGTCGTTTTTGGAACAAGACAATTCCTTGTGGTTCTAAAACCTGTCCAACAGATGAACTAGTAGATATGCCAATTTACGACAAAAACCATTCTCGAGTTGGAACGTTTTACACTTGGGTAGAAAGTGATGGAACATACAAGAACTATGGATGCTTTGTAGATCCTTTCTTATGTGAGACCTGGAAAGTTCCATACAACACGTTAATGCCTGTACCAACTCACTATATAACCAATGTAACAGACACTATATGGTTAGACAAAACTCTAGACGAATTAAAAGAATACTGGAAACAACACTTCAACTTTTAAATAAAAAAATCTTTGTGCCTTGAGGGGCCGAAAAGTCTCTCAGCCACTCTATTTTTTAAATTTTTGTCGTCCATAACACAAGAGGTTCTCTGTTTACCAAATGTATTTATTACATTTATCTGAATCTTCTTTAACAACATTAAAAGTTTTATTTGTAACTTCTAGGATTTTTCTAAAGTTTTTTCCATGTAAATTTAGTAAAACCGTTTCTAGATTTATTTTTAAAGATTCATTCATTGAGGAAATAACTAATATATATCGAACTAGCCACATTGCAAGTTTTTGAGCGAAATTTTTGTCATTTCTCTTCGCCACCTTTTTAAAGATAGATGTCTCCAAAAGTTCATCCATTGCTTCTTTAATTGAAATATCAGCATCTTCTTTCATATGCGTCGCCTTGTTAGGTTGAATTTTATTAGATTTGGCATCAAACGGTTATTTTTAATGTTTATATATTATATATCAATCTTTATATTATTTAACCCCTATGTTTCATAATTTCATAAAATTATTTCTAGACAGAAAAGCAAATAGGCAGCTGATAGTCTCTAGGCTTATGTTACCATAACAGTTTTATATTTTGGAGATGTTTCTTAATTGCAACATCTTAGATGAGATAAAAATTGGTTAGTGAACCAAAGCTCTATTACGTTGGAACTTTAGATATACTTATGTAAAAAAGAGGTAAGATAAATATGAAAAAGATTATGGTGGTAGATGATAACCCGGATCACCTTCATTCCATTAAACAAACAATAGAGAATATGGATGACGATTATAGGGTTACATGTGCCTCTAGTGGGATTCGATGTCTTAAGTTATTGGAGAATAACGAAATTCCTGATCTTATATTGTTGGATATTATGATGCCAAAGATGAATGGCTGGGAAACTTTTAAAACTATACAAGAAAACTCATCGTGGAAAGATATCCCCGTGGTTTTTCTTACCGCGAGAACGGATGATTTTGCTCAGAACGCTGGAAGTTTTTTAGCTACAGACTATATAGAAAAGCCTTTTGATATAGATGATCTAAAGAAAAGAATTGAAAAGGTTCTGAAGAAGAATAATTCGGAAGTTCTTTAAATATTGATAACTAAAAATATTATATTTGTATAATATGTATGTCTAAATGAAAAGTAATACTCTCAGTTGATGAAGAAATTGTTAAAAAAGCAAAGAATTTGAATATCAACATCAGCAATTTTCTCGAAGTAAAACTTGTGGAGTACATTGCTAATCGTGGTAAATGCTCCCGTCGGGATTTGAACC
>JAGLML010000056.1 GCA_023140035.1 Thermoplasmatales archaeon | reverse complement strand
TCTTCGTTCACTAGTTTTTCATCAGCTTCAGTTACAGCAACAGCTCCAAGTCCACTTAGGACTAACACTACTACTGCCAGAATTGGCAAAATTTTCTTCATATTTTTTCCTCCATTATATTATAAATTATATTATTAATATAGGATAGGATATTATATTATATAAAAGTTGTCATCAGAAATTTTTACGAAATAGTAAATGTCCTAAAACAAAAGCTGTTATGTACAATATTATGGAAAAGCCCATACAAGATATCTATTTAAAATATTTAGCTACTATCACATAGTCCAAAATCGTTATGACAGATAATGCAAATACTCAATGAGGTAAAATGTTCCAGCATCTATTCTATTGAAAAATATGTTGACAAATTAGTATTATAAACCTGTTTTTCTTCTTAAAATATAGGAAAGTTTTATTCGTATCCACCTATCTTCAGGCTTGGATCACCAAAGAGGACCCATGACTCAACAACCTGGGCATCAATCCATGAGTCATTAACTGCCTGCGCATTCCAATCCACTGGATATGTATCAATATACCATTTTATTGCTGCAGTCCAAGTATCTCCAAGAATTTCAATATTGTTCTGCCCATATTGCTTAAAAAACTCTACTTCAAGTTCATTAACTCCGCCCATTCTGGATTCTTTATCTTCCCTTATACTTCCAAGACCAGTGTTTCCTATGGTTGCTATAGAGCCGCCACTAATTTTCCGTGTTAATCTCCAGCCCAAACATTCAGGAGTTCCCTGCATGTGCTTTCGGGTAGTTTTATTGAACAGTTTAAAAATTGATACATCGAACTGGAGGCAATGACATCCACTGAGAACAACAATTGGTAGCATATGTCTGTTTCTCAGTCTGTGTACACTTCGTACTGTTAGACCAATAATAAGTCTCTCACCATATGGTGTATAAGTGCCCCACATTTGAGGACTTCCATGTCCTACAAAATATGCAAATCCACTACCTTTACTAAATGCTTTTATAACATCAGATTGCCTCTTAAACGTCCCATCTGAAGTGTAGAATTTAAATGAATTGAAACCTTTCATATTATCTATTGCAAGATCACCAAAGTATTCTCCTTCATACGCATTATTTTGAGAGCATTTTCTCTTATATCCAACCCGATATTGATTCAGATGTTCGGGCATAGTATCCCCCGCAAACACAAGCATGTCATAAAACCATGTTTGGCCATAGGTATTGGTTTCATAATCGATAATCTTGTCAACCATTATTTTTACTTCTATTTTATTTCTACAAGGAAGTCGTCCAACTGCAACATCCGGATTTAGATCTATGTCTTTGTCTTCTGGTTCCTCGCCGTAATGCCATTCTCCATATATGCCATCTCCATCAGAATCCCAACTTGAAAAGTTACCTTCTGCATCATATATATCTGCATAATAGAGATCACTAATGTAATGAGATTCCAACATATTTTCCATGTTTACGTATCTAACTGGAAGATACCACGATGGGAATTGTCCTTTTTTACCGCCAACCAAAAGAACATATTCTATTCCCAATTCTTCAATGGCTGTTTTGATAAAATATTTGATTTTCTCTGCTTCATCTCTGCCATGCCAATACATCTGATCATAGACTTCAGGTAACGTGACAAGCCGGGTTGCAATGCCTAATTTTTCCTTATGAATGACAAGCGGTTCTAATTCTCCTTTAAATTTCGTTGGAGATATTATAAGAAGTTTGTAGGGCGAATATTCACTACTAATCGGTGTTTGATGCTTATCTACCAAAGTTTTTCCAATTTTTATGTTTAATGCATTAATTGTTGGTACTACAGTTAGCCCAAAAAACAATAGTACTGTTGCAAAAACCAACATTTTTTTATAGGTATCATGTTTCATACTTTTCCCCTAGCAATAATAATATATCATGTAGTTAATAAATTTTTACATACATTGAATTTTGAGATATCTCAGATAATTCAACAGCAATTACCTTAGATATCCTCCTATCTGTAGGCTTGGATCGCCAAGAAGTGCCCATTGTTGCACTGTTTTTGCATCTATTGCATAATCCCATGCTGCAGGTGTCTCCCAGTCGATAGGATATTCGTTTAGATAATCTGATATTGTCTTACCCCAGGCCTCACCAAGAATGTGGGTGCCATTTGTTCCATATTCATAAAAGAAAGTAGGCTCGAGAAAATCACCTGCGCCGCTAAATGATTCCTTATCTTCTTTTGTCATTCCAAGCCCTGTGCACCCAATTGTTGCAATGGAGCCGCCACCAATTTTCCTTGTCAGTTTCCATCCCCAGCATTCCGAAATCCACGTAAAGTAATAGAAGGGATCCTCACGTAGTTTTCCAAGGTGTACATCAAACTGTAGATTATGGCATCCACCAACGACACATATAGGCAGCATATTTCGATTTCTAAGGCGAGACATACTCAATACTGAAAGTCCTTCAATCCATGTATCTTTATCATTTGGAGGGTGTGTGCTCCATCGAAATGGATTTGAATGACCATCAAAATAGAGAAAACCACATCCTTTGTTTACAGCGTACAGTACATCTCGCGTACCGGTAAATGATCCGTCTGATGTCCATAGTTTCACCGATTCAAAGCCAGTCATGTTTTCCAATACTCTGAGTGTGTTTTCCTCTCCCTCGTTTCCAGTCCAATTTGGATTTATCGATTCTGGATAGGTGTCACCTGCTACTACAACAATTTTGTTAAACCATTCTTTACCATACGTGTTTTTTTCATAGGTTATTATTTTTTTAACCATGATTTTTACTTCAATCTTATTTCTACATGCAAGCCTACCAACATAAACATCAGGGTAGAGGTCAATATCACTGTCCTCTGCTACATCACCAAACCATTCTCCATAAATTCCGTTATTGTTAGTATCCCAACTAGAAAAGTTGCCTTCAGCATCATAGATGTCTGCATAATAAAGTTCAGAGATAAAACAAGGTTCATTAAACCCTGAATTGACATCTGCATTGTAACAGTATCTCACAGGCATCAATCTAAAATCCCCTACCAAAAGAACGTATTTTATTCCCCAGTCTTCAATAGCCGTTTTTATAAAATATTTGATTTTCTCTGCTTCATCTCTGCCATGCCAATACATCTGGTCATATACCTCTGTTAATGTAACGAGTTCCGTTGAAATGCCAACACTGTTTTTATGTGTAACAAGGGGTTGCAAGACCTTTACAAATTTTTTAGGGGCTATTACAAGAAGTTTGTAAATTGAATGATCGTTGTTTAAAATATACTTACTTGGCGATATTGCATCCATACGGACATCTGCAATTGGATTAATCATCTGCGCACCGATTGTTGGCCCTAAAATAAACGCACTAAACGCCAATAAAACAACCAAGGATTTTCTATTGAATATTTTTTTAAACATATTCTTCCCCTAAATATATAGTATATGCAATGTTTAATAAATTTATGGTAACCTCCAGTCGTAGATGTCTAATTATTATTTACGATAATATATTTTTCCACCTTAACTTTCAAAAAAACTGTTTTAGGCCGGCCATTAATATAATAAAACGTTGTGTTTTTATTTAAATACCCCATAAACCTTAATATATAATATATTCTATGACCGGCTCCAATGGCCACAATGTGTAGGTTCTATTGTTATAGAAAAAACAGAGATGCAGTTAACTACAATATTGATAAAGCAAATAAGATAGCTCTGGTCTTTTTTGATATGGATGGAGTTCTTACAGATACGATAAGTTCCTGGAAACACATTCATGATTATTTTGGGACATCAAATGAACGGTCAGTAGATGAATATTTGAAAGGAAACATCGATGATTTAGAATTTATAAAAAGAGATGTTTTGCTCTGGAAAAAAAATGGTAAATTTACAAGCAAAGATATCATTCAGGACATTTTATATAATATTCCTCTTATGGAAGGAGCAAGAGAATGTATCTATTTTCTAAATAAACACGACATAAAAACAGCTATTGTTAGCGCTGGTTTAGATATTTTAGCGGAAAGAGTTGCCAAGGAACTTTGTATTAACTATGTGTCTGCTAATGGATTTAAAAATGATGAAAATGGTAGGCTAACCGGTGAAGGAATACTGAACGTTCAACTTAAATACAAAGATAAAAATGTGAGAAAGCTTGCCTGCGAGCTAGACATACCTTTGAAAAAATGTGCAGCTGTTGGCAATTCTTGTTTTGATATTCCCATGTTTGAAACTTGCGGCCTTGGGATAGCATTTAACCCAGATGATGATTGTGTAAGAAAATTAGCTGATATTGTAGTAGAAGGAAAAGATTTGAGCAAGATAATACCTACTCTAGGACCATTTGTATGATTTTTATGTCTGGATAAGAACACATAAAGGCTACTACTCTCTTCTTTTTTAATTTCATATCTTTTGTTACAGATGCTCCTGTTTTTATTTTATATTAAACATTTAAATTATTATATATCATCTTTATAAAATTTATATTTGGGAGGCAACTAAATGCAGAATAATCTGGTCAGGAGAGGATTAGTGTGGCTGCCGTGATGAAAACCAGTCGAAGTTCACCCATGGAATTCCTCGTAAACCTATATGCCCCTTAATAGGTCTTGGAATGAACCTCATCCAGTCGTTCCAATAATTTGTATACCATCGGGTGAAAAATGAGTTAAAAAAATAGGCTTGATCTTGGTTATCAATGAAATTATTCTCGGTAATAACGTTTTTATTCGAATAATCTAACTTAATACCTATAGCATTGTGTTTAATGGTATTTTTTCCTCCAATAACATTATCGTTTGATGCTGCTCTTAGATATATGCCACATTCTCTATTATCATTGATAATGTTACCAGTTATAGTAGAAACTTGAGAGCATTCCATCTCAATGCCATCACCGGTATTGTTCTGAATAATGTTATCTTCGATATCGTTGTTATTCGCCCAAATTGAATATATACCATCACGGTTGTTTTGAATGATATTATCTTTTATGCTATTCCAGGATTTTGGGTATGCAAAATTCAGGTAGATGCCCAGATCATTGTTCTGAATAAGGTTCTTACAAATCGTGGCATTGGAATTAAGTGAGAGTGTCTTTATCCCTGCATCCAATAGTTTTTCTCCACTATGTTGAATGGTGAATCCAGAGACTCTAACTCCTGGAACGGAAATAAGTACAACATCTCCAATTTCACTTCCGTCGATAATGGTGTTATTTCGTTCTTCCCCATCTAAATTAATGGTTTTGTTTATAATCACGTTCTCATAATATGTTCCATTGCGCACATAAACCGTATAACCTTGATAGGCATGATCAATGCCATCTTGAATATGTTGATACGGGTGTTCAGGTGTCCCATCCCATGGGCCGTTGATGTTATCATCATCAACGATGATAAACGGAAATTTTCCATAGACACCGGTCAGATAAAACGAAAGTTTTTCAATACTACATTGCCCATATTTTATCTTGAACCATCCGTTGTCACCCCATTTTTCCCCCCAGCTATTCTTGCAGATCCAGTATCCAAGATCGTCATTATATCCAACAATGGTTACCAAATGTGGAGCTACAGGCTTACCCCAAGTATGCTTATAGATTCCTTTTCGATAAAACTGGAAATCCTTATACACCTGCATATACGTGGGAACCGGTCCATTATCAACTAAAGCAGTTTTTATGGCTGTACGATTGTCAGGAAGGTATTCCCAACTGGTGATTTTTACTGTTCTATTCTGCCAGTCAGGGGAGGTGGTATTCAAAGGATATTGAAGTTTATGACGTGGATACGGCCAACATGCCTCATCAGGTACACCGTATTCTTGAAGATAACGGGTATTATTTTCTGGATATGAACCCCAATCTAGGTTTCCTCCGCTGTAGAAGAATAGATGAGCCTCAGAAAGATCGCATCCAAAAGGGTAACCAATTTCATACTGCACCATTGTTTCAACAGCACCAACAAGCGCAAATGTCTCACAACTGTGAAATGGTGCTTGATGTCTTATCGGTGTAGTAAAGTCAATGCCGTTAATATCACGCCAGCTAAAAGAAGATGGTAAATTAATAGCATCGCCATTAAAGCTTTTTGTTTCTACATATGGCTCTTTTATCGTTTTTGTATGAATTTTCAGACTTGATCCTATAGGTGCTACAAAACTTACCAGTAAAATCATTATTAGCAGCCCAGAGATCATCATTTTCTTGTTCATTTTACCCTAAGTAACTATAGGTATAAATAAGATTTAAATGTTTCTATAAAAATATTTATCCTTACATTCATAAGATAAATAACGCTGTTATATATTGATATTGTATGTAGTTATCAGCCATTATCACGATATGTGGGTTACTTTTTTCCATTTTGACATTTTGACAGGATAGTTATATATAACAATAGTAACAAAATATAACATGCTATAAAGTCATATGAAAACGATATGGGGTGGCACTATGATTGAATACCAATGTATTAGATGTAAAAAATATTCTATACACAACTTAAGTGTTGCCCTTATTGTGGAGGCTAGCTATTGATAGTGTAACTCAATGAAAGGCAAAAGACATGGAAGATGGATTATGAAAATTGAAAGAGAGGATGGAGCAATATCCCAGATTGTTGGAGCAATCTTGTTATTATTGATAGCTTTAGCGATTTTATCCACCGTGTATATGTATGTTTTATCCTATCCTTTACCCAATCCTGCACCATATGTAGA
>JAGLML010000055.1 GCA_023140035.1 Thermoplasmatales archaeon | reverse complement strand
ACTATAGATGGATGAATAACTTCCATCAGTTTCATTCCCAGATCCACTTCATTTATCGTTATCATTGTTGAATTTGACTTATGGCCTGTTTTGTTTACACTGATTCCATAGTTGGTGGTTATCAGAACGTCTGGTGCAGTAAGAGTTACATTGCCTTCAGAATCAGTAACATACTTAGCAGAATTAAACCATACATTAGCTCCTATTACATGTTCATCTCTGTCCTTGACAGTTACATTAAATTCCTCCATCTCAATTATATGATCTGTTGAAAGTTCAATTTTTAAGATTCCAGTTCTATTTTTCACAAGAATAGAATGACTGGCATTTAACCCCCCAAGAACGCTGGCGTTTATTACATATTCTTTATCTCCAATTGGAACTGGAGGCATTGTAAATCTGATTATCCCCGTGGAGCTATTTGTCCAGTTTACAAATAATGAATCTCCGAAGATTACTTTTGCTTGTATCGGCTCTCCATCAAGCGTTACAGTAAATCCTACTTCTTCTCCCTCAAAAGCATCTGTAGGCCCTATAATCTCTAAAATACCTTGTGCATTAATCGTGAAGCAATTGACATACATTGCAAAAAAGATCATTGTTACCATGATCAGCGAGATAACGTGGTTTTTTTTAGTTAAATCTATCCCTCCTAACAATCACAGCTTTTCTAAACTCTTCTAAACCACCTTATACTGTGAGTGAGATAACATGTGCAAAACAATATTTAACTTTTTAGTTATTATGATTTTTCAATGGGCTGGAGGCTAATAGATACAGACATTGCAGATCCTTATTATGTTACTGCAGCAGATGAGGCAATATCTCAAGCAAGAAAAGAAAAAAAGGTTGAAAACACCCTTCATTTCTACAGAAGAAACCCCGCAGCGGTATCCGTTGGTAGATCTAGAAAAATACATGAGGATATCAACCTGGATGAATGTTCAAAAAACAATGTGAAAATAGTAAGGAGAACAACAGGTGGAGGCACGATATACACTGATAAGCAGTGCCTCATTTACAGTTTGGTATTTGATAGAGAAAGTGAGGAGTTAAAATCATCTCAGGAGATATTTGAAAATGTTTGTAAGTCCGTTGTAAATACATTAGAAAGATTTGATATAGATACTGTCTACAAACCGCCAAATGACATTCTCTTCAACGGAAGAAAAATATCAGGTTCGGCTCAGATAAAAAAAGATAACATAGTACTTATTCATGGTACCCTCCTTCTTGATACCAATTTGGAGTTAATGAAAAAAGTGCTTAAAAAATCTAAAAATGCAAAAGTATCAACTATTTGCAGGGAAATTGGTTATACACCTCCTATGAGAGATATCAAAGAAAGGTTGAAAAAAGAATTTGAAATGTACTTTGGTATCAACATTGAAAAAACTACATTTTCTACATATGAAAATAGTTTGATAGATAAACTAATGAAAAAAAGATATCTTAATGACGCGTGGAATTTTATGAGATGAAAAGATGAAAGTCAAAAAAGTCAATGCATTTACAGAGTTAATACATGGCGGGAATCCCGCAGGTGTTGTAACAAGTCCATCACAGCTAACAGAAGAACAAATGAAATATATCTCAAAAAAATTGGTTGTTTCAGAAACTGCCTTTGTCTTCCCAAGCAATAAAGCAGATTTTAAAGTAAGATTTTTTTCACCCGAACTTGAAGTTGATCTTTGTGGACATGCCACTATTGCTACATTTTTTACCATGGCCAAAGAAGGTACATTCCCTCAAAAGAAAGAGAAAGTCTCAATAACCCAAGAAACAAAAGCTGGGATTTTGCCTGTGGATGTATATTTTAAAGACAGTACATGTGAAAAAGTCATGATGACGCAGGCCAGACCAGCATTAAAAGATATACAGTTAACTATAGAAAAAATCGCCAAGTCTTTGAATATAAAAAGAAATGAAATTGATGAATCCTTACCAAAACAAATTGTTTCTACTGGTCTTTTTACATTACCTGTTTGCATTAAATCATTTGATACATTACAAGCAATGAAGCCAAATTTTGATCATATAAAAAAGATATGTATGGAGAATGAACTTGGAAGCTTTCACGTATTTACATTTGAAACAATAGAAAAAACCTCTGTATATCATGCACGAAATTTCGCTCCTTGTTATGGCATAAATGAGGATCCTGTAACTGGAACAGCCAATGGAGCAGTTTCTAGCTATCTAGTAAAAAATGGTATAATTAAAGAGAAAAAACTTGTATGTGAACAAGGTGATATTATCGGTCGGCCTGGAAGAGTTTTTGTAGAAATAGAAAGTGATGTAGTGCGGGTTGGAGGCAAAGCCAAATTAGTTGAAGAAAAAGAAATTGAGGTTTAGTGATACCATGGATGATGTCGAAGTAGGTCCATATAATACGTTGCCAGAAGTACTAAAAGATTTTAGCCTGTCTGATAACATAGTAATCTATGATAGCACACTCCGTGATGGAGAGCAGATGCCTGGAATCTCTTTTTCTCCAGAACAGAAACTAGCACTAGCCAGAAAACTAGATGAAATAGGCATTCCTGAGATTGAAGCAGGGTTTCCTGCTGTATCTAAAACTGAGGTAGAAGCAGTAAAAACCATTGCAAACGATGGTTTAAATGCGAAAATTCTCGTGCTCTCCAGGTTAAAAAAAGAGGATATTGATGCAGCAATACGCTCTGATGCAGATCTTGTGTTACTGTTCATTGCTTCGTCTCCGTTACATTTGAAATATAAGCTACATTGTTCAGAACAAGAAATCAAGAATAAAGTTGTAGAATCCATAGAGTATGCAAAAGATCATGGGATAGTACCAAGTTTTAGCACTGAAGACAGTACAAGAACGCGCCTAACGTTCTTAGAAGAACTTGTAACATTGGCGAATGAAGCAGGTGCGAAACGCATTGGATTTACAGATACTGTTGGTTGTGCTACACCCCAGACGATAAGATATCTTTTCTCTCATATGAGAAAGCTAGTTTCTACGCCTTTCTCTGCACATATACATAATGATTTTGGATTGGGTTTGATTAATGCAATTACAGCACTTAGTTCTGGCGCTACCCATGTGTGCACAACTATTAACGGCTGGGGGGAGCGAGCAGGTAATGTTCCCCTTGAACAGCTAGTCATGTCCCTAGAAATTTTGTATAAAAAAGACTTAGGAATCGATACAACTAAATTTTGGGAAGTTTCAGAAATGGTTTCACATTTCACAGGATTACCAATCCCAAAGACGCATCCCTTGGTAGGCAGTAATATTTTTACACATGAATCAGGAATTCATGTTGCTGCAATACTTGAGAATCCTCGAACATATGAATCCATATCGCCGGAACTTGTTGGTAATAAAAGAAATCTCATGCTTGGGAAACATACTGGAAAACATATGATAAAGCAGCTATTAGATGATCATGGCATAGAGG
Organism: Thermoplasmatales archaeon; assembly: GCA_023140035.1. GTDB lineage: Archaea > Thermoplasmatota > E2 > DHVEG-1 > DHVEG-1 > JAGLML01. The sequence goes on along the minus strand of JAGLML010000055.1, from coordinate 3,289 downwards.
CAGATGAGGAACTGCTTGTAGATATTGTTTCGCAGGTGAAACAACTCGGGGAAAGAAACGGCCATCTTTCTGATGAAGAAATCACTCAAATAATCAACAGAACAACAGAGGCTCATAAAGATGGATAAAATATTCCGTAGCTATTATGTCTGGCCAAAGTTCCCTTCGATTTCAATGTCTGGCAATAGTTGTTCACTGCATTGCAAACATTGTAATCATACATATCTAAACGATATGCAGAGTCTTACAAAACCTGAGAAATTTTTGGAAACATGTCGACAACTTGCTGATAACGGCACCGTAGGTTTTTTGTTGAGCGGAGGTTGCAATAAAAACGGAGAGATGTTAAATCTGAGAAAACTACTGCCTGTAGTAAAACAAATTAAGAGAGAAACAGATCTTATAATAAAACTGCATGCTGGTTTTGTGGATACAACACTTGCAGAAGATATTGTTAGTGCAGAAGTCGATATTGCTTCTGTGGAAGTAGTAGGATCAAACCAGACAATAAAAGAGATTTTTGATTTTAATGCAAATACCAACTCCTACAAAAGTACACTACAAAACTTGGAATCTGCAGGTATGCCATATATTGTTCCACATATTTGTATTGGACTTCATTATGGAGAGCTAAACGGTGAATTCAACGCATTGAAAATCATAAAAGATTCCTGTAATCCCTCTTTATTGGTTATGATAATATTTAGATCTACAAAAGGAACTGTTTTGGAAAAGTGTAAGATACCTTCAATTAGTGATATATCAACAGTTGTAAGAAAAGCAAAAGAAATGTTTCCTGACAAAGACATCTCGCTTGGTTGCATTAGACCACGTGCACGATGTAGAGAAGAAATAGAACTTGCTGCACTACAAGCAGGCGTCAGCAGAATGGAAATTCCTTCAAAGAATACGCTAAAATCTGCTGAGTATATGGGTTATACAATTAGAACTATTAATGCATGTTGCGCACTTCCAGAAGAATTGGAAGATCGTGCAATCGCCAAGTAATGTTACACACCCATTGTAACCCGTAATAGATCACGTAACCCTGGTGAAAAACCTAGAATTAAAATGCCTATTTTGAGAAGATTTGCTAGAGTCCTATAATTTTTTAATTCTTCCTTGTATAGGATATCAAAGATGTATATCACAGCGATAATCAACAAAAATTTTACAATGGGAAAGAGAGGAGGCCAAATTTCCATCAAAATATTAGATGCAGGATGTTTCTCCATATAGAGGGGTAGCCCCATCTTTAATGGATCATAAATACTGACATAACTTGTAAGTCCATCTATCATGTGGCCAACTATCATAGATATGTTTAATGGTTTCTTGTAAACAGCAATTTTCTCGTTATCTTTGTATTTACGTGATACAAGGTATACTGCTGTTGCAATCAAAGCTACTATTCCGCTTATCAGTACAAAGACGTCAAAACGCACTCCATTTGTTAGTCCCCATTGATATCCTGCAATCCACCTTCCAGTTAAATAGAGGGAAGGTAGTAAAATCAGTAAGCCTCCCGAAAAAATGGCCGTATTTACTGTTAAATTTTTTTGCTTTAAAAATCCATATAGAACTGGCACAAAGGCAAAAAACGACAGAAGGTAAAACATCAATGGATTGACGATATATGTGCCATAGTTCATTTCTAATAGGTAAACAATGGTGTAACAAACATCTACAATAACAAAAATTGAAAGTAGATATGTAAGGATTGTTTTATGTGATTTTCTTTTGGATAACTTTTCCAAATAATATCCTATTATCAAAAAGCCAAGAGCGTAGACAGCAATTTGAAGGTATATCAAAGGTGAGATGAACCAGTACACAAATGGTTCGTTAAAATAATCTGCATCTTCTAGCACTCTTGTTACTGGTCCAAATAGAATATATGGCATTAAAGCTAAAGCAAATCTCCAGTCAACAGTTATTTCAAGTCTCTTTAGAAGTTTGTATATTGCATATAGTGCAATAATAAGTATAATACCGTATGTTAACTCAGATACCAGTGTGTATCCTTCATTGGCATAGACCCCGTTCCACGATACTGAATGTCCAGCAGCATCTGAGACAATGGGTCCCCAGTAATATTTCCATATCCACTGATCATAAAAGAGAGATTGCGCAAAAATGCATCCAGCTATTATTATAAAGACAACTGCAAATAATATGCTTAATAAGGCAACTAACTTGTTTTTCTCATACCACCCTTTTAGTTTCATTGGCATCATCACAAAGAAAAAATAATATATTAAACCAGCGGTTTACCTATTTGAATTTGACATGGAACGATTTACAAAGTATAAAACAATGGTATTCCCAAGAGAGGTTATTGTAGGTCACAATACGACAGATCAGATCAAAGGAATGTGTAGACGAATTACAGAGAGTAAAAATGTTTTAATAGTTGCTGACAAGAACACGAAAAAGATATCTGGGGACAGAATTGCCAAAATGCTTTCAGGTTCAGGTTATGACGTAAATACTGCAGTAATTTCATCACCAATCATTAAGAAAGATGTCTCGGCAGCTTGGCCCACCATGAAAGAAGTTAATGCTGTTATGAAAGCTGTCACAAAGACCAAATCAGACTTTTTAATTGGTGTTGGAGGCGGTTCAGTAATTGACGTTACAAAATGTGCATCCTACGAGCTTTCCAAATTTTATATTAGCGTTCCAACATCCGCAGCCCACGATGGCATGGCATCACCACGTGCATCATTAAAAGACAAGAAAGGATCCATTTCAAAAACAGCTGTTTCTCCAGTAGCAATACTGGCCGATACTTCCATAATATCTAAGGCTCCTTATAGAATGCTTGCTTCAGGTTGCGCAGATGTTATCTCGAATCTATCTGCGGTAAAAGATTGGGAGCTTGCCCATCGATTAAAAAATGAGGAATTCAGTACGTTTGCTGCCTCTCTTTCTGAAACCTCCTCTAGATTACTTCTTCATAGAGCTGAAGACATACGGTCTGGTTTAGAAGAAGCAGTTTGGCAGGCTGTAAAATGTATGATAGTATCAGGAGTTGCGATGAGTATAGCAGGAAATACGAGACCTGCATCTGGTTCAGAACATATGTTTTCTCACATGCTTGATCGTATTGTTCCTGGAAAGGCATTACACGGAGAACAATGTGGCGTGGGTGCTATCATGATGATGTATCTTCATGGAGAAAATTGGGAGGAGATACGAGATTTTTTAAGAATCATAGGCGCCCCAATCAATGCTAAAGAGCTCAGGATACCAAAGAAAAAAATTATTGAAGCCTTGCTCGAGGCTC
>JAGLML010000054.1 GCA_023140035.1 Thermoplasmatales archaeon | reverse complement strand
GAGCAAAAACAACTTCTGGAAAGTCTAGGAATAATGGCTGAGAGTTATGTTACCGCAGCAGTTGCAGGGATACTTTTGTTGCTTATAGTTATTCCACTTATGATGATAATAAGTGGTGACTTTAATGCAATGTTTCTCTATATTTTGATTTTTATGGTTACTCCTCTAATTCATATAGGATTTGCAGTAGTAATTAAAAGCATGTCTCAAGGAGCATAATGTATGTTAAAAAATCTGCATAAACCGGATTTCATAAAAAATCTTATTCTTACAGGTCAGGTTACTCGATTTATTGTAATGGTAGCTACGGCAGTGGCTGCCTCAATATTTGTTTTATTAGCAATTCTCTCTTTACTAGGTATAATACAAAATTTCGGTACTCCAGTTGATTATTTAGTTTTGGCTGTTTTGTCAGTAACTGGTATTTATGGAATGTATGCATATTTACAAGTTAGAAAAATCTCCAAGATAGATAATATTTTTCCAGATTTTGTTCGTGATCTTGCAGAGTCCAGGCGTGCGGGAATGACATTTACCAAAGCAATTTTATTTGCATCCAAGGGGAACTATGGAATCCTGACTCCTGAAATTCAAAAGATTTCCCAACAGGTTTCATGGGGAAGTAGTGTTACAGATGCCCTGATCGCTTTTTCAAAAAGAGTAAGAACGAAATCTATCGGAAGAACAATCTCATTGATTATTGAAGCAAGTAAAAGTGGAGGAAATGTAGCAGACGTGTTAGATGTAGCTGCGAAAGATGCTAGAGAAATCAAAATGCTTGAAGCAGAAAGAAAAGCCAACATGGCTTCCTATGTCGTTGTAATTTATGTTGGTGCGTTCGTATTTTTAGCAATAATAGCGATATTGTGTGTTAGTTTTATACCTTCCATGACTGGATCTAGTACGGCGGGACTCCAGGGAACAATGGGTGGAAGCAGTGTTCGGCAGGAGGAGATCCTTCCAATATTCTATTATGCAACGCTAGTTCAAGGATTTGGATCAGGTTTAGTTGCTGGAGTATTTGAAGATGGTAATCTTTCCTCTAGTGTAAAACACATTTTTATTTTGGTTTTTGTAAATTGGATTGCATTTAAAATTTTATTGGGAATATAAATATTTGGGAAGGAGAATAAGGCTATGAAAACTAAAAGAGCGAATAAAGCAGCAACTGGAATACTTAAGACTATTTTTCTCCTGGTAATAGATGCATTTTCTCTCTTTAAAGTTTCTATCTTGGCTTTTTTTCATTTTGACATTTTGACACAGAATGTATATATACTATCATCTCGAGAGTATAAATGAGAGGTTGTGGGGTTTGGTAATAAAAACAAAGAGAACAAATAAGGCTGTATCTGAGATAGTTGGCACTATTTTGCTATTAGGGATAGCTGTTTCGCTTTTCTCTACAGTTTACATCTTTGTTATAAACGAATCATTAAATCCTTCAGATCGTCTACCATCTGTAAACATTATTGGAACGACGGAAGGAAAGAATGTAGTATTCGAAAACCGTGGCGGAGAATCATTGCCCTCAGATTCGGTAATCTGTTTCCTATCTGTCGCTGGGGTACAGATGAATATGACTATCGGACCCTATCTCCAGGATACGAACGGTAACGGCCTATGGGACATAGGTGAGAAGCTGGTTTTTAACTCCAGTAACCTCGGTGTCGATATAACCAATTTACAGATAGATGCAGCGATCATTGATAAAACAAGCGGATTGCTCGTAATGCAAGGTACTATACAGGAGGGGGAAATCTACGAGTACCCATACGTTTTCACAATGGATGCAACTAATGTAGAAAGCGATAGAGCAAAGCTATGGATGGATTATAATTTCCGGAATTATACGGGTGATTTGAGGTTTGCCTATAAGAATGCTACAGGTACCTGGAGTTATACTACCTGGCTTGTTGGTCAATCAGGTGGAGGTTCTTATGGAAAAATTGTAACTGGTTTAATTCCTGATGCGGTGTATTTCTTCAAAGCTCAACTTAAGTACGATAATGAGACGCTTGAGGATGTAGTCAAATCTTTTGTCACGTTAGGGATAGTAGTGGGCATGTGGCATTTCGATACTGGCAGCGGCATAGATGCTATCGATTCTTCTGGACGTAACAACGATGGAAAACTCTATTATGGGCCACAATGGACGACAACGTCAGTAAATGGAACTGCCTTGAGTTACGATGGCATTGATGATTATGTGCAAGTACCTGATGTTCCCAGTTTGGATATTACAGACGAGATTACCATAGAAGCATGGATGAAACCTTTAGAAAACAGTGAAGGACATTATGGAAAGATCACAGGCTCCGTACTTGACAGTGCATCATTTGGTATTTTTAACATTTATGATCCAGATATAATTCATGTCTCTGGTGATGTCTATGCTATTGCTTGCAGAGGTGATAGTAATGATGGGTTCTTGGTAACAGTTGAGATTGCTAGTAATGGTCAAATTAACCCCGTAGTTATTGATACTTTTGAGTTTTACACTGCTGATAGTTTTGATCCAGACATTATTCATGTCGATGGGACTATCTATGCTATTGCATACAGGTCTGGTTGGACAGCATATGTTAGAACAGTAGAGATATTTAATGATGGGAAAATTAACAGCGTTGCTAAAGACACGTTGTCGTTTGCAACAACATATCGAGAGACTCATATATATCATACTACTGGTACCATTTATGCTGTAGCCTATACAGGCCCTGGTTATGATGGATATTTAACCTCGATAGACATCGCCGTTGATGGACAGATTTCTGGGGTTGTTGATACTATAGTTTTTGATAGTGAAATGGCAGGTGTTTCAGAAGAACCCAATATGATTCATATTAATGGGGATATTTATGCTATCGCCTATAGAAACCCTGATGCAGATGGAGAAATTAGAACAGTAAATATAGCAAGTGATGGACAGATTACAGGAACCTCTTATTTTGACGGAGATTACGTTGGTAAATACCCGTTTGACATTTTTGATGGATGGGAACCCAATATAACACACATTAATGGGAATATCTATGCTGTTGCCTACGGGGGCTTTAATTCAGATGGAATGTTGAGAACCTTTACGATAAATATTGATGGAACGATTGTGCAGAACACTATCGATGCCTTCGAGTTTGATACGAGCTTTGGGAGAGAACCAAATATCATACATATTAGTGGAGATATCTATGCCATTTCCTACAGAGGCCCGAGTGATGATGGATGGTTGATAACAGTGGATATAGCGAATGACGGAACTATTACTAGTAGTGTTGTTGATAGCTATGAGTTTGATACATCTACTTGCTATGACCCTGATCTCATTCATATCAATGGCAACATCTATGCTATTGCATACAGAGGCTTATATGATGACGGACTTTTGAAAACAGTGGAGATAGCGAATGATGGAACGATTACGACACCGGCTATTGATTACTCAGAGTTTGGTGTTTTTGATAGTCAGCAACCTGATATAATTCAAATCTCTGATACCATATATGCCATGGCCTTCAGAGGTCTTTATGATGATGGATATTTAAGAACGGTTGAGATCGCAAGTGATGGACAGATTAACGATACCATCATTGATAGCTTAAGGTTTCACACAGGTCAGATTTTGGACCCCATGATCATTCATATTAGTGGAGATGTATATGCCATTGCCTATTCAAATTACTCAGGTGCCTGGCATGGATTCCTGAAAACTGTGAATATAACTAGTGTGGGAAATATTACAGGAGTTATTGATACCTTAGAGTTTGAAACAACTCAGGGTATTAGACCCGATATTGTCCATGTCAACGGAGACGTTTATGCCTTTGTATACAGAGGCCCGAGTGATGATGGATACGTAAAAACAGTAAAGATTGCAAATGACGGTACTATAAGTAGCATGAATACTTTAGAGTTTGAAACTTCTTATTGTGCTTACCCAGATATTATTCACATTACTGGCGATATCTACGCTATCGCCTACACAGGCCCAGGTTCTGATGGATACGTAAAAACAGTAAAGATCGCAAATGATGGTACTATTTCTATTACTGGTATGGATACTTTAGAGTTTGATACTTCTTATTGTGTTTTCTCTAATATTATTAACGTCACCGGGGATATCTACGCCATTGCCTACACTGGCCCCAGTAATGACGGTTATTTGAAAACTGTAGAGATAGGTAGCAATGGAACAATTGTTGGCGGTGTCATTGATAGCTTAGAGTTTGACACATCTCACGGTTATCGCCCTGACATCATTCATATTAAAGGCAGAGTCTATGCTATTGTGCACGCTGGCTCTGGCTGGGATGGATACGTGAAAACTTTGAGGATAGGAGAAAATGGGGATATTGTCAATTCACTTGATGGTAATTTTGAGTTTGATTCATGGGACTCACGGGAATGTAGAATTGTCCACGTTAATGGGAGCGTCTTTGCAATCGCTTACAGAAATGGGTGGTACTCAGATGGGATGGTAAGAACAGTAGAGATAAAATATACACCTCGAGTCGGTTACATAATTTCTAGAGACAATTGTTATAGAATAAACGCCAATTCTACAACCGTCTTTGCGTATATAAATGGCGTATACCTCACTGCACCGATTTCTTCAGGCTTTAACTATGTTGTTTTAACTTATGATAAAAATGCTGGTTTGAATCAAATGAAACTCTATGTCAATACAACTTTGGTAAACTGGACAACATATAGCAGCTCAATAAACACAAATAATAATAATTTGTATTTTGGCTCGCTTGATAGTATCGTAGACGAGATTACACTCTGGAGATCGGCAATTACACAAACAGAAATTACCCAACATTATAATGACTTAACAGGCGGATAAAAAATGGAGAAAAATTGGGGTGGAAGGAAGGATGAAGAAATTTTGTACATCTCTAAATATTAATAATAAGGATGATGCAGTAGTTGGCATTGTTGTAGCAGTATTGCTTGTAGGGCTAATACTAGCGGTTGTTGCAGTCCTGCAAACGGTTTTTGTACCAAGCTGGATGGAACAAATGGAAGCGGAGCATATGGATAAAGTGGCAGATCAGTTTGCCTTGCTAAAATTTGCAGTAGATACCCAAACAGCAACTGAAAAAAATATTCCAATAACAACTTCAATAACTCTAGGTAACAAAGAACTGCCATTTCTCTCGTCGAGTAGATCATTTGGATTTCTAAGGATTGCCTCTGACGAATGTACTATAAATATAACTAATACTACAGAGTCATTTGTAATTTCGCCTGGAATAATAAAATATTCGTCAGAAAACGCATATTTTCTCGATCAGTCCTATACCTATGAAGCTGGAGCCATAATATCGAGCCAATCGGAAGGAAATGTAATGTTCATAAGACCATCTTTTTTTGTGGATTATGATAAAGTTTTAGATGAGGTCAACATATCATTTATCCTATCAAATATTAAAGGAACTGAAGGGAAAAAATCTGTTAGTGGATATGGAACTTATCCAATACAGACGAACTTCTCGAGGTCTAACATAACAAATATACCTGATATTCAAAAGATCACTATTACAACTGCCTATCCAAATGCTTGGTATATATTTATTAATAGCACATTGATAAAAAAGGATGTAGAGTATATTACTGATTTTTTGATAACAAGTACTAATGATTCAATAACTGTGGATTTTACTTTAGGGACATCTCCAAAAGTCGACATCTATCTAGAAGTTGTAGACATTTTTGCTCAGATAGCCCCTGGATGGATTGAATAAGCAAGGTAAACAAAACTTTATCTTTCTACGATCTTAGTAGAGGCTATAGGGGGTAAGAGTTCATCCCTCGTTTTGCAGTGTTAATGTGACTCTTCTCAAGATAGAGTTCTCCTTTGTAAATATACACATGTCACACTTGTGATCATCATGGATTGCCGTGATATATCATAAGGGTGATATATGTCCTGTCCTAACACATTCTTCTCAATTGTTATTCATACATATCTTTTAAATATAACTTCTCTATTCGGATTTCTAATGGCACTATGGCAAGGTGACTCCAGAAGGAGCAAAACCGGACGAAGGATACGATATGGTAGAGGTAAAAGAAAGTTTGAGATAGGAAGAGAAGCACACCTAACAACTATTGGGGAGACAAGACTGAAAAAAGTTCGTACTATGGGAAACAACAGAAAAATTAGAGCGAAGACGACTAATTATGCCTACGTAGTTGACCCAAAAACCAACAAAACAGCTAAGGCAGAAATTACCTCTGTTGTAGAAAACTCAGCAAATATCCACTATGTGCGAAGAAACATCATGAATAAAGGAGCTATTATTGACACAAAGCTGGGAAAAGCAAAAATAACCTCTAGACCTGGTCAAAGTGGCAATATAAACGCTATATTGATATCAAAATAATCGTTGTGATTATATATGGTCTCCAGAGGAGAGGATAAATACGTTATCTGGCCAATTTATTTTGACAAATCATTTTCTCGGTTAAAAGGTAGGAAAATTTCCAAAAAATATGCTATTGAAAAACCATCTATTGAAGATATCGTAAAGGCTGCTAAATCATTGGGACTAAACCCTGTTTTGGAAAAATCTGTTGCACATCCGTCTCGTCCTTTTAAAAAAGATGGGAGAATCTTGGTTGATAAAAAAGACGCAAAAAGCAAACTTTTGGTGCAGATCGCTAACCGACTGGGATGATATTTAGTATTAACATTAACCAGATAAATTTTGTTAATTTATAGACTTAACTTATTAACGTTTAGCATTAACAAATGATTTTTGTGTTGACGTGGAACACACTAACAATTATAATTTCATTGCTAAATTATGTCTAGCA
>JAGLML010000053.1 GCA_023140035.1 Thermoplasmatales archaeon | reverse complement strand
AGAGTTTTTTAATCCATTTGGTTTTGTAATACTTGTTGGCCTGTATGGAAGCGGGGTACTTATTGTTCGTGAACTTTCGCTTAAATGGGGAAATGGTTGGAGCACCATTCTATTACTGGGTATAGCCTATGGGATAATTGAAGAGGGGCTTGCTGTGAAGAGCTTCTTTGATCCACAATGGATGGATCTCGGGATTCTAGGGGTCTATGGGAGATGGATTGGCGTCAACTGGGTCTGGAGTTTTTATCTTACCGTATATCATATGATTTACAGCATTGCTTTACCTATACTTATTTTTAATTTGATCTTTCCATCGCTAAAAAATAAACGATTATTAGCTTGCAAAGGTATTAGTACGGTCTTTGCTGTTTTGTTTGTTATTGTTGGATTTTGTTATCTCGTGCTGACACCATACCGGCCAAATGCTGCTCTTTATCTAACAACACTACTTATCGTTATGCTACTTTTTATGGCCGCATGGAAGAATAAGTTCATTCGTATGGCTGTAAAGAATGTTGAGCCGCTGATACGTCCATTATGGTTCGGGGTTGTTGGTACAATCTTTTCCTTTTCATTTTTCCTTGCAATGTATGCAATGCCCCATCTTGTACCTTTTCCACCGATTCCAATACTTATTGGAGTGGCATTATGTCTATTAGTAGTGCTTTTTGTCGTCAAATACTCTGGTAAAACAAATAATTCACTTCATATGCTTTCCTTGACAAGTGGGTTATTGTCTTTTTTAATTTTTTTAGCATTTATTCACGAGATTAATGGCATTCTTGGAATGTCGATTGTTGGCATATTTTTTATTGTTTTTCTGTTCTACATCAGAAGGAGAATTATACGCCAAAAACCCTCTATTTCTCTAGACATATCCGGTTGATTGCGTCTTAGGTTTTATTATGATGTTTTGTCTAGCTACATGAAAAACTTCTACCATGTGATGAGGCCGATAGGACATTTTTGCCTTTCTTAATCCTGGTAAACCCATATCAGGCTCGCGATTGATAAATATAGACTCTTTTTGAACTAGTTTTGCTGTTTCTGCATTAATGGCTTTATACACTCCATCGTAATCGGGTGATCCCTTTTCATAATGTACTACAACTGTATCTGGACTCATTTTTTCATACACAGCAATAGCTTCGATATTTCCATCGATACGAATAACGATACCTGATAGTTCTAGTTCAAAGAAATGGGCCATGGAATACATTATTGCCTTTTTTTCATTTTCAAGCAACGGATCAGACGCGCAATCCTTCCAGAGGCACCAACGTTTAAGAAAAGTTTTAATTTCGTTCATGTTTTTTTCTGAGATATTTTCAGTTGTGCAAGCATAATTTCGCGTAAACTTATTTAGGCGATTACGGATCTTTCTGTAGGTTGAACCGGGTAGTTCCGCAAGATCAGAGGCGAGATACACATAATCAAAATAATCTCTATTTGGAGTAAATTCTAATCTTGGATAATTTTTTGAAATCCAGTCTTTTGTTTTTTTATCAATAAGTCCAAATGGGTACTCAGAACTTTCTTTTTTTGCAAGTGTCATCACTTGATTGAACATGTCTTTATTGTATTTACCAATTGGAGGTCGGAATCGGCGAGAGTTTTTCACGTCGGTCATTATTATCAGATTATCGTTTAAGAGTGTAAAATGGTAGTTGGCGTACTCCATCCAGCTTATTATTGTTGTAAAAACGTAGTCGCTATGCACAGGAGGATATTTTACATAATGTTTGTCAAATATGTGTTTATCTTCTAGTGTAACGGGTGTAAAGTCATCAATTGAGAGCATGTTAGTCCCCCTTTTGATATTTCATAGGAATATACCTTCCCAGAGGTTTGAAACCGAGAGATAAATAAAAACTATCCTGCCCAGGTTCTGATATAAGTCCTATCCATATAATACCTTGTGACAAACAATACTCTAAGAGAAATTCAACCAACTTTCTACCGAAGCCTTTTCCGCGATATTCTGGAAGAATAACGAGATCCTGCAGATAGGCATCGGAGACCCCGTCCGATAAGATACGACCCGTACCAATAGTCTTGCCTGAAACGGAGTCAATAACAACTGCAAAGGCGAAACTGCCTTTAATCAATTTTTTTATTCCAGATGGGTCATAAGATTCCTTCCACCATCCTGCAGATTTATATAAGGTAACTATCTCTTCCTCAACCCAGCTATCCACGAATTTGATGTCTATATTTTGATTTATCATGCTATCATCTATATATTAAAAATTGTCTGAATTCATTATATGTTGGGGGATATAATAGTATTTTGAGTATTAATACATCAAATGTATTTTCGATTTTTTTATGATTGCAGTATATATTTATTGAGTAGGGGATCTCAATTTTCTTTATTATTTTTGAATAATAACCTATTTCAACAGGTTACTAATTATACCTGGATTAGGGATAGATGAATATAACAAAGATATTATTTGTAGAGCCGCCAAGAAACTACTGGTTTGTCATGGGTGAATACCTCCCGCCACCTACATCACTTCTTATCCTTGCAGCTTATGTAGAAAGAGAACTCCCAGATATAGAAATAGAAGTCCTTGACTGCCAGGGAGGACGGATGGGTTGGGACGGCCTTGAAAAATATATCGAATCATATGCCCCTTCAATTGTTTTAACCTCAGGATTCACTTGCAATGCATATACATGTGCACGAACCTCAGAGATAACAAAAACCGTAGACAAAGACATTGTCACTATTGTTGGCGGCATACATTTTTCATCTGTACCTGAAGAATCACTTATTGATTTTCCTGAAATCGATTATATCATTAGAGGTGAGGGGGAGTTAACACTCGTAGATTTAATTAAAACATTAAAGAATGAAAAAAACATCGGACGGATAAAAGGAATATCATTTCGACATAAAGGAAAAATTATCCATACACCACCACGTCCACTAATCAAAAACCTCGATACACTTCCCTATCCTGCATACCATCTTGTTGAAGACCACCTTAAGCACTATCATTTCAGCATGATGGCTGGAAAAAACACGAGATACATGGTATTAGAAGGAGCAAGAGGATGCGATTACAGGTGTACTTTTTGTACACAATGGAAACACTGGGGAGGCATCTGGAGAACAAAGTCAATAAAACGAATCGCAAATGAAATTGAATTTCTAAACGAAACCTACGGAGGGGTTTTCCTCTGGTTCACTGACGACCACTTTAAATTTAGCTTACGGGGAAAGTCGTTATACGAAGAGCTCAGACATAGCAAATGCAAAGATGATATCATGCTGTTTTTACAGGCGCGAACAGATGACGTTGCGAAACACCCCGACCTAGTCACAAAACTACGGGAAGTCGGTACATACTGGATCATGTGTGGCGTTGAAAGCGATGCAGAGGCGACACTAAAAGAATTCAAAAAAGGGACAAAAACCAAAGATGCCTACGCAACAATGAAAATTCTCAAAGATAACGATGTATTCTCACATGCTATGTTTGTCATCGGCGCGAGAAGAGATACCCGCGAATCCATCGAAAGGTTAAGACAGTTCTCGATAGATCTAGAGCCAGATTTTACGATATACACAGCTCTCACACCATTTCCGGGCACCATATACTATGAAAATGCAAAGAAAAACGGATGGATTGAAGACACAAATTATGCAAACTATGACATGGCCCATGCAGTAATGCCCACGGAAACACTAACACGAAAAGAAGTACAACAAGAACTATGGAACTGCTATCAAGCGTTTTACGGCTCTTATAGACGAAACATTGCAGGAATACTTTCAAAAAACAAGTTGAAAAGAACGCTATACCGTCATATGGCTGGACAACATGTATTGACAAAATTAAGGAGATTAATTTGAAACAGCTGAAGAACATATTCTACTATCTCACTCTTTCAATTGCCGCAGCATTTCTATTACTAATGTTGGCTTTTTTCATTCCTTCTAAGGTAAACACTATTGTAACGTATGATAAACTAGTTATAGGTGGGGCTTTCATCACTAGTTGTATATTTGGTATCTCTCTAGCAATTTGGCCAAGCTGGCACAAAAAACTTGTTATATCTAGAAACCATGGTGCAAACAGGCAACAAGAACAAAAAACAAATAGGAAACACCAAGGTCATCATCCAGACTGTAATCAATTTCAGAATCATATTATTAGAATAAAAAATAAAACCTACTGTGCAGGTTGTCTAGGTTCATCCGTAGGTTCTGTAATTTCAATTTTTTTTATGATTATCTATTTAATTATTGCTAGCAATCACTCCTCGACCACATTTCACTTCTTTATCATCCTTGGATTGATCATAATTGGTCTTACCTATATAGAAATCATGCTTCCCAAAAGATATGCAGTCATTCATGTCATCTCAAATATTTTTCTTGTTATAGGTTTCCTTCTAATTACCATTGGTATATTTGAAATTACAGGCAATAGAATTTATGGATTGACATATATACTAATATCATTTCTCTGGTTAGATACTAGAATTCAGCTTTCTAACTGGCGTCATGGATTAATCTGTGGCGACTGTACTGAAACATGTAAGGTGTATCAATGATCTTGTTTTTTGATCATTATTCGAATACCTGTCGCGATGATTGCTACTGCGATAATTAAGCCGATAAGCCACCAGAATTCAAAATTTTGAAGCCATGTCGGTAAACTATCATATAACGTAGTATTTTTAATGACGATCTCAAAGAGAATCCAGAGGCCAACAAGAATAACAATAATTCCCCAGAAAATCGGGGCAAATGGACTATGTTTCCCACCTACACATTCCTCTTCACAGCGATCCTCTTTATCTTTCTTATGGTCTTTTACTGAACCAGTTAAAGAAGCACCACATTTACTACAAAATTCTGCATCATCCTCATTTTTCTTCCCACATTTTGCACAATATGCCATATTTTCAGCTCTTGATTTCAACTTGTTAACAAATATACGTTTATATAAGCTTGTTGGTATCGCTCTATTTACTTACCTGCCTATTATCATCTATGAAAAAGATTATATTGAGCGATGCAATATACATGTTTTTGAACAGAAACCCTATACCAAATTAGGGGGGGATTCAATAGAGTGGAGTTTAAGAAACAAAAAGTAAAACTAATTCTTGAAGACGGCTCTGTTTTTCATGGATACTCCTTTGGTTCTAAAAAAACTGTAACTGGCGAGGTTGTATTTAATACAGGTATGGTTGGTTATCCAGAAAGCTTAACAGATCCATCATACAGAGGACAAATCTTGGTTTTGACATATCCTTTGATAGGTAATTACGGCATTCCAGAAAATGAAAAAGAAGACAACCTGTTAAAATATTTTGAATCGAACAGAATACAAGTTCAGGGTTTGGTAATCACAGATTATTCTGAAGCATATTCCCATTGGAATGCTAAAAAGTCTTTATCGGAGTGGATGGTAGAACATAATACTCCAGGAATATATAGTGTTGATACAAGAGAGCTTACAAAAAAGTTACGGGAAAAAGGAACGATGCTTGGAAAGATTGTTTACGATAAAGAAAATATTAATTTTGAGGATCCAAATAAAAGGAATTTGGTAGTTGAAGTCAGTATTAAAAATCCTATAACATACAAAAAAGGTAGGAAAAAAATTATAGTTATTGATTGCGGTGCAAAAAATAATATAATCAAGGCCTTTCTAAGGAGAAATATATCAGTTATTCGATGCCCTTGGGATTATAATTTTTTAGAAAAAAAGGTAGACGGCATTGTAATATCAAACGGGCCGGGAGATCCAAAAATGTGCCAAGATACCATAAAGAATGTTAGAAAGGCCCTGTCTAAAAATATACCCACTCTTGGTATTTGTCTTGGCTCCCAAATTTTAGCGCTTGCTGCTGGTGCTAATACCTACAAATTAAAGTACGGTCATAGGAGTCAAAATCAGCCGTGTGTGGAGGTTGGAACCAAAAGATGTTATATTGCCTCACAGAACCATGGTTACGCCGTTGATTCTGACACTTTGCCTGAGGACTGGCGAGAGTGGTTTTACAATAATAACGATGGGACAAATGAAGGCATTCTCCATATTTCAAAACCATTTTTTGGAGCACAGTTTCATCCTGAAGCATCTCCTGGACCGGATGATACTGAATTTTTATTTGACATGTTTTTAAGAGCGATGAAACCATGAAGGAAAAACGAAGGAAACCAAAGAAGATTCTAATTTTAGGTTCAGGTGCGATAAAGATAGGTCAGGCAGGAGAATTTGACTATTCTGGTTCTCAATCAATTAAAGCATTGAAAGAAGAGGGCATTAAAACTGTTTTAATTAATCCAAATATTGCAACGATTCAAACATCTGATTATTTGGCCGATAAAGTGTATTTTTTACCAATAGATGCATATTTTGTTGAAAAAGTTATTGAAAAGGAAAAACCTGACGGCGTATTACTTGGTTTTGGTGGACAAACAGCATTAAACGTTGGTGTAGAAATCGCCGAAAAAGGAATTTTCAAAAAGCATAACGTAGAGATCCTAGGAACTCCTATCGAAGCTATCCTGAATACGGAGGATAGGGACCTATTTGTTAAAAAAATACAAGAGATCGATCTCAAAGTCCCGACAAGTAAAGCTGTAACTAACGTAGAAGAAGCAGTTAGGGCAACAGAAAACATTGGTTATCCCGTTATGTGTAGAATAGCCTATGCTTTAGGTGGTTTGGGTTCAGGTGTAGCCCACAATAAAAAGCAGTTAATAGAGATAACGAAAAAGGCTTTTTCTTTTACAAAGCAAATTTTGATAGAGGAATATTTCGGTGGATGGAAAGAACTCGAATACGAAGTTGTGAGAGATCGTTATGATAACTGCATCGTTGTTTGTACTATGGA
>JAGLML010000052.1 GCA_023140035.1 Thermoplasmatales archaeon | reverse complement strand
TATTTATTAATATAATAGTAAAAGCTCAATTTTTGAACTTAACCCACATATCGTGTTAATGGTTGGCAACTAATCCAACTATCAAAATGGTTTGTCATTTTTTATTATTTTTTCGCTTTTCTTTTGGTTTGACGATTTCTCCAATTGCCTTTCCACCTTGTAGGTATGCTTCTTTTATATCTTTATGCAATATTATATCTCGCTCTATTTTTGTTTTCCATGGCTTTTTTTTAGATTCTTTTCCAAAGTAAAATGATCCATCAACTCTCCTATTTTACTTTCCTCGTCATGCATCTGTCCTTTATGTGTGTACCAATTAAGTTTTCGATCCATTAGCCCTAGATAAAAAATCACTCTTTTACCGGTGGTGTATTCAAGAGATCCTAAAACATACGATTTATTCTTTTCATCTAATGCAAAAATGTGAGTTAATTCTCCACATGGTTTTCCCGTATTCATAACTTTTCTGTACGGTCTTGCTAACGCACTAGAAATATTATCGCTAGTTCCCGACCCAAATCCATCAAAAGAAATTGAGACTTTAAGGATGGATGCATTTTCATCTGGTTTTATCATATATTTCACCTCCTGTTCTTTTTTGAATGAAAATAAATAACTAGTTCTGGTGCATATAGCGGTATTGTAATTACGGTGGTGCATTAACGGTGGCGTATCTTAGTTAATAAACTTAGCAATCTCCCTAATATAGAAGGTTTAAATAACCATATATACTTTTTCTTCTTATGCCTGACATCAATGTATGCAAACAACAATAAACGAATGAGATCGATTCAACTTATTCTTTTTATTCCCATGCTGTGTAAACCGTCATCTCTTGCTTCAACTATCCATATCACTAATTTAATTTCTGAATTTGAATTTTTGTGTTTTTTGACGAGTTCTTCACATTCTATTACACAATTTGTCAGATGAGTTAGATAGCTTGTTTCCTTTTTGGTTGTATAACCAAGAGACGATCTTGGCGAACTCCCTTTATAAAAATAGTTAACGATATAGGCTGCTTGAAGACTTGATATGACAAGCTTTTGATAATCACTGTATAAATGCTCCTTAAAACTCTCATAATTTAATTGATGCTGCTTTCCAGCATCATATCCTAAAAAGATTTCAAGCCCTGCAATAGGACGGAACTTATCATCAAGAATAACCAAATCATGATTTCCAGATCTAAATATTCTACCCGTCTTTGAAAATTTTGATTCTGTTTTCTCTTCAAAACTAACATTCCATCCATTCTTTCTGAAAAGCTTGTAAAGTATGAACTGGTTGAATTTTTCTCTGAAAAATTCCAGCATTGATTTTTCATCTTCTCTACCTATTCTTACAATCTTTACAAACTCTTTATTACCTTCCTCTATAATTTTTTCAATCTCATTTAAATCATTTACAACATCTGACATTTTACAAACCTCAATCAAAGTCGGTAATAAATAAATTTTATTATAAATTCAGTTGACCCAAAAGTAAAAAAATTACGGAGGAAAAGACAAATCAATAGGGGAAAATTGACTTCAAAATTTTTGCACTTGAATTATTTGTATTTTGATTTCATGAGATTTAAATGACTAACATGATTTATCTTACATCTATGATTTGTCCTAGTACCCATCTGATTATCGGAAACATCCGTGGATGGTTTTGTAAAAACTGTAAGAACCACCAGTTCTGTGATTGCTGGTTCATCGGCATAGTTACCTCAAGATAGCCCCAATCACTTTCCTCGCCCATTACATCTTTTGCCTTTGCCCGTATTGTATATGCACCTCTAATCAACCATTTATGCTCATAGTAGCAATTTTCATTAGAAGCACGTTCAGATGTCCATCCAGTATTTGTGCCATCTCCCCATTCAATGTACCAGGAAATAGGGTTATTATCAGGGTCTACAACACGAAAAGTATACCAATAGTCTTCTCTAACTTTTCCATTTATCTTACCTGAAATTGAAGGTGTTTCTGGAGGGCTGTTTGATTCTACTGGTCCAAACGCATGGAGATAACCACCTGCTTCACCTTGCGACCCGATATACACCGTACCATCTTCACCGATACAAGGCGATGACCTAATCCATTCATCTGAAATCCTCTTCCTCCATCTCTCAGTACCATCAGGGTTTATTGCGATAATATCACCACCCTTAACACTACCAATTTGTGTACCAATATAGATGGTTCCTTCAGCAGAGATTGCAGGACATGACTGGGTAATGTGTGCTGAATCAGAACCAACGGTAAAAGTCCATTTTCTTGTTCCGTTTGGATAAATCGCATGGAGTTTATTCAAGCTACCAACGTAGATAGTACCATCACTGGCGATTGAAGGGTTTGTTTCGGTTCCAGCCCCATATTTCCATTTCATTGTACCATTGGTTGGATAAAGAGCATAGAGATAACCATCAAAAGAACCTATGTATACGATACCATCATCTGCTATGGAGGCTGGACCTTTAATAATACCTCCTGTTTTGAACCGCCACCTGAGTGTACCATTGGGGTTTATTGCATAGAAATAATCGAACCATGTGCCAACATAAATGGTACCATCATCTCCAATTGCTGGGTCACCCCAAATATTGCCACCACCAGTAGGATAATACCATTTCTTTGTACCATTCGGGTCTACAGCCCAAATTCTACCACCTGTATCCCCAACATATATTGTACCATCTTCACCAATAGCAGGAGATGAACCAATAGTGTCACCTAGATTCAACTTCCATTTCCTAACTCCAGTAGTCGAATTAAAAGCATATAAACTATCACCCCATGAACCAACATAGAGGGTTCCATCTTCAGCAAGAGCAGGAGCAGAAGTAATCCAATCATCTGTTTTATAGTTCCATTTCTCTGTACCATTTGGAAAAAGTGCATATATATATTCGTCCTTATCTCCATAGTAGATTGTACCGTCATCACCTATGATGGGACTACCATCTACGCCACCAAACCCAGGGACAATACCACGTCTTCGCCATTTCTCAAGACCAGTGATATGGGCAGTACTATACGGACTCCGACTTGTATGATGTGTATCATGGCATTTCATAGACCAAGGTGAATCCATAGGACCTGATGATACAATTGTTTGCGGTGATTCTACAGGTAATGTTATCTCTTCCAAATCAGCAATTTCTGAGTTATCCCTCTGGAAATATTCTTTATAATACTCCGATTTAGAAGAACCATATTCATCATAATAATAGAAAGCAAGATTATCTAAGAACTCATCTCTCTCAACATCAACGGTATCTGATTTTAATCCTATAACCATAGGACTGACTGCTGAAACGATAAACAACAGTATGATACCAAAAACAAGAGTGTTCTTAACCAATGTTTTACCTCCCATACTAATATCTATCAATGATGAGTTATATAAATATTATCTTATGTCTGAGATTCTCCTGGCTAAAACCCGTTTATTGAATTTATGTGCAAGTTTCATATTTTTGTGCAAAAACGATTATTTGTGCAAAGCCCCTCTCTTCGTGCTCTGTTGAATTGGCGGGTGTCGGGTGGTAAAAACATGGTGTTGAACGGTGGGTGGTGAATCAGAGGGTGGTTTGACGTTTTGACACGACAACTATATATAACATTAGTAACAAAGTATAACATATGGATGTGGGGCAAAAAGTTATATTAGGTACAAAAGGAAACGACCCAGAGTGGATAAACGAAATAGTATCCTTCCTAGTCACTACTAAGGATAAAGATATAATCAATGATTACAAAAGATTATTTCGAGAATTTTATTTTGATTGTCTAAAAGCAGGGTTGTCACCGAAAGAGACGATAGAAAAAGTAAAAAAAGTTGTTATAGATTTTAAATTAAAAAATAAAGAATAGTTAGCAGTGTATCCCTGCACTTTGTTTTATCAGATTTTGCAACCCGAACAATCAACATAAACGATTAATCCAAATTTTTACAATGATTGCATTGTTCTTTAGTGGTTGGTTGTATATTACTTACTACCCATTCTGGATTGGTTTCGACATTGTCGGGTATAAGCTGACATGATTTATCCAAATGATAGGTATCTCCATCTGTTTTCCAATAATATGTCATATCTATACCTCCAAATTTTTTAATATGTTATCGATATTTAACTTATTCGCAAAACCTCCCGCATTCACCACCCGAAACAGTCACCACCCGACACCCGCCAATTCAACAGTACATCTCTTCGTTAGCTTTAAATACCATGAGTATGTCGGCTAATTAGACTTGGCTAATTAGCGCCCCCCCTATTAGTTCTTACTTTAAACAATGGCGATGCTCTGGCAATAGTAGAAGATTTAGTAGTTTGATAACCAACTACACCTGTAAATGACACCAGAACTAGTATTACAACTGCTATGATACTGCCAAGGAGTATCTTGTTATTCATACCTTTCCCCATATATTTCATAAGTGACATCTTATTTAAGTTTTAACCAGCAACGGATGTTTCATCTAACACGCTGATTCTCAATTATTTAGGAATGATTAAGGCACCGTCTTATTCAATGATTTATATGTCATATAGGCAATCTTAAGAATAAGATTTGGATTAATTTTGTTTAAAAAGTTGTTTATTTTAATATAACTTATTCCAATCATATCCTCCATTCTAAACATTTTTTTAATCATATGGGTGTATTTATTAGCAGATTGTTTCGCTATATACTTTCCTGCAATATGTCCACTAATTAGTGCCCTATGTATACCAGCGCCACTAACTACACCGGCCCCGATTCCGGCATCTCCAATAAAGAGAATATTATCATATCTTAATGGGTGTTGTATCCCCAAGGGAACTAAACCCCCCACGATGTAATTAACCTGTCCATCAATATTTTGTTCGAGTTTGAATTTTTCTAAAAGAGGTTTTAGATTATGTTTTAAACTTCCGTACATCGCTATCCCTACGTTAACCTCTCGTTTCTTTGGATCCCGGGGAAAAATCCAATAATATCCCCCTTCTTTAGTTACATAGAATTTCATCGTATCGCGGATAAAACAATTGGAACCTTCAATAGTATGTTGATATGTACCACCGACAAGTCCTTGAGGTAATCCAAGTTCACGTTTAACCGTGCTGGGACAACCTGAGGCATCAATGATAAAGTCACTTTTCAAATTTCTGATAGATCGTATTTTATCGTTCATCATAAAATTAACACCTAAGTTTTCTGCCTCTTGTGCCAACTTACTTATAAATTCTTGTCTATTGAGAATATACTGAGTTCCAGTCGATAGGGGAACAATTAATGTCTTCTCTCCTATGATCAACTCCCATTTACAGATTTTATTAAATATACTCTTTTCATCAGGATTCCATTTCACCCATGATTTATGGATTCCATAGGCTTCAGCGCACCTTCTCCCTTCATAGTTGTAACCAATGGTTTTATATTTCTCATGCACAGTAACATGGATTGTGGGGTCATGTTCCTTTAGAGAAATCGCAGAGCTTAATCCACTTAAACCCCCACCAATGATATCAACATTCATATAAAGTCCAACACGTTTTCGAATATTCTCTTAACCCAGTTCTCTTCATTGAATTTAATTGGTTTCACATAATATGGTTTTACTCCTTTTATCCCATATAATTCTGTGGTAATCTCAACCAGTTCACTATCTACAGATGCTTTACTGATGTTGGCATTAATAGATAGTGCAAAAGCAAACCCTATGAATAAAAGAATAACACTAACTACTACTCCTTTCTTGATGAGGTTATTTCCTTCCATAACTTTCCCCCTCTTCATATTAATAATGCAGAACTGATATATTTGTTTATCTATTACCTTTACTCTCCTACAATATGCACGTTTACCCTTACTTTGCATCGAAAATCTATGATCCTAAGCATTTTGATAGATATTCAACAGGAGGGAAATAGCAAAAAGGACTAGGCAATTTTTTATAGTTTCTCAATGCAAAATCTGAGAAGGAAAGGGCTTTATTGTCAAAAACCTCCAAAAAAGTTTATAAATAATTGGAAAGATGAGAATTTGAATGAATTTAAAACAGAAAAGAATACTTCTTTCGATAATAGACGGTGTAATATTTTATTTAATAATTGCAATCTATCTCTCAATGCGTATATCCCTTCTGAGATTGACACCTTTTGGGATTTTTGTCCTAATTTTGAGCTTTTGCATTTGGATATTCGTGCTCTATCTTGTATCAGGTTTGAGAAAAAGCGAGGAGTATCTTTCGAAAGTCGAAAAATGGGATTCCCCAAAGGCTCTCGGGTTAGTGCTAATAATCGTTTGGACAATTTTTGCTGTTCTGTATTATATAAAACCAATAATCTCGAATTTATTGATTCCTGTAGGTATAACCATGGGATACTTAACGGGAGCGTACATGAGAAACGCTTACAGAAAAGAGTTAAAAATCTAGGAAATTTTGTTTTAATGAAATCAAAACGATTTTCTAAATAATCATCTGATTTTTTACTAAAGCCTCCAAAAATATTAAAACAAAAAAATGATTCTTAAAATGATAATATGTCAATATCCTGGGGAATGATTCGGAAGGATAAAAATACATTATTAATGGGTTCAATATATTGGGGTGTCGCAATAACTTTTTTAGTTGGAGTTCCACTATTGTTATTACTAAATAGCTCTAGAGAAAAAATACCGATTTGGGTTGGAATACTCTTTGTAATAATTTTATTTCCCATTGCAACATTCTCATTTTATAAAGCAGGTTGTAATAGAATAAAGAAAGGAAAATAATCTTTTTTTCTAAATAATCGTGATTTTTTATTTTGAAATCCTCCAAAAATGTTAATATGTTCAATAATAGATTTAGCATTGTGTGAATCCTTTCAAAAATGATATTCCGTTAGCGGTTTTTCTTATACCTTACCTAATCTATCTGATTGTAATGATTTTATTA
>JAGLML010000051.1 GCA_023140035.1 Thermoplasmatales archaeon | reverse complement strand
AAGGAAATAACCTCATTAAGAAAGGAGTAGTAGTTGCTGTTATCTTATTATTCGTTAGCGTGAGTGTTATTCCATCAACTGGCACCACAGTAGTAAAGAAATCTACTATGCCAACTCCATTAGGTAATATCTTGTATGTAGGTGGGAACGGAACTGGGAATTACAGTAAGATTCAGGATGCTATAGATAATGCCAGTAATGGGGATACAGTGTTTGTGTATAATGGGACATATTATGAACATATTTTTGTTGAATTAGAAAGAATTTCAATAATCGGGGAAAATAAGAATACAACGGTAATTTATGGTAGCGGTGCAGGAAATGTTGTCATTTTTGATGGAGTTAGGGGGAATTTATCTGGATTCACTGTAAAGAATGGTGATTACGGTATTCGTCTAATATCGTGCAGATTACATATTATGAATAACATAATTACTGGTAATAAAGAAGTAGCATTATGGTTATCTAATTCAGATAAAAATATTATATCGAATAACACAATCGAATACAATGCTGGTGCCATAGTTCTCTGGAATTGCAATAATAATACAATTTCGTATAATAGAATTGAGAATAATAGCGATGAAGAGGCATCCTTTTATTCCGCTATTCACTTAAAGTCTTCCCGAGATAATATAATTGCAAATAATCTTATCTCGAATAATGAAGGGATGGGGATTTCTTATCTTGCAGATCAACATATCAGTTCAAAAAATACTGTAATCCAAAATACAATTATCTATAATGAGGAAGGCGGAATATGTCTTTCACACTTCTCAGACGGTTTTCTAGTCTCGAACAACACAATTAGTTATAACGACCACAATGGGATTTACTTATGGAATAATTACAACGTCATAATAGAGAATAATGATATATGTAATAACAGCGTCAGTGGTATCTATATATGGGCAGACGTATATAATCTAAATATATCCAATAATCTTCTTTCAAGAAATAATGATATTGGTTTGGTAATTTATTTCACATCCTATGTTACTGTTTTTGAAAATATCATTTCTGACAATGTGTATGGAATTACATTATGGGGGGTTGATCATATTATCATAAGGAATAATATTTTCAAAGGTAATTTCGAAGGAACATATTTTTCAACTTCCAATAATAATCAACTATTATCAAATCATTTTGAAGAAAATACCTATGGAATAAATATCACAAGCTCTAGGAATAATAAGATTGCTAACAATAATTTTCTAAATAACAACAGAAATGCTATTTTCTACAATTGCAGAAATAAATGGCAAAGCAATTTTTGGGGTAGAGCTCGATTACTACCAAGTCCCATTTGGGGGAGGATAGGGAAAAATTGTTTAATCCCTTGGGTTCAATTCGATTGGCATCCTGCACAAGAACCATATGACATAGAGGTGTGAAATAAAATGAATAAGAAAATCCTAATTGGTAGTATCATAGCAGTTGTAATACTTGTTCTGGTGTCGTTTACAGGTGTAGTTGGTTATCAAACTACTAAATCTTCTACCATCGTCAGAGCATCACCATTGTTTAGTGTGAGAAGTAGTAGGGCGATAGATAAAGAAAGCAAGGATTTGACTCGTGATTATGTTGGAAAGGGAGAAGAAATAGACATACTTTTACCTATAAAAAATAGTAAAGCAGAATCATTAGACAGATTTCTCAACATTATTAGAACAATGGATGATAAATCATTTGACAGATTTGTAAAAATAGTTATAGCAAATATTAATCAGAATAATAAGATAAACGATGTTGAGGTAAATGATAAAGAAATAGCAGTTATGCTATCTCAACTAAGAGACAATTCGGAAGTAATCAAAAATAACTTTATGATGATCGATGACAAAGAGCCGACATTTGTTTCAATCCAACCTATACCCTTTTGTATACTTTTGTGGATTTTTGTAATACCAATGGCGATTATTGTACAATTATTTTTTATGATTCCTTTGAGAGTTTTATGCTTGTTTATTCCTATCCCAGGATTACCAACATTTAATTAATATACATTTTATCACAGATTCTTCTGGGCTAAAAACACCTTCTCCTTATAAATATAGACTTTAGGAGCAAAAAACCGACTTTAGGAGCAAACCCCCCTTTATCGGCTTTGCACAATAAACCTTGCTAATGGTTGTTTTGCACATTAAATATTTATTTTGCACAACAATTAATATATACTTCATCATCCCTTAATTATCCATTACGGGATGAAGCCTTGTTTTGATTAAAGCTTTAGCAATATAATTTTTTCTCCAATAAGATAGGAAAAGAAAACATACCAAATAATTGGAAGTGCACATAAAATTAAAGCGATATATAAACCTATAATTGAAATAAGCATCGTTAGAACTGCAGCATACCATAAGAATAATTGGGTTCCAATGATTCTTCTTATATTCCCCCTATCAAAATGTTTTAAATTTAACATGACAGCACTTGAATAGAGAAGTAAAACAATAATAATAATGAGTAACACTATCTGCCATATTTGAAAATTGGCACTAAAAAAGATAAAGGGTGTAAACATTAAAAAAGCCGTTAAGAAACGAATCCCCATTCCAAAGAGTTTAAAATTTCTTGGAATGGATATTTTTTGGTTTTTTGTGATTTTTACTCCAAGTGTGAGAGCAATATTTTTTACATTCATAAGATAATCATGATCAGCATCTTTTAGACCTCCTTCCACTGCATTCATATATAATACTTGAATGAAAAAAAGGATAAATAGTATCCAAGTAAACATCTCTAGAGATGTATTTGTTAGAACCATTAATGCACCGAATAGAAAAAAAAATGATTCTGCAAGAGCTATAAGAAAATCAGATGCAAGTATTTGTTTACCATAACGGTTATAGATGTATCCAAGAACATCAGCTATAATGAGACATGTAAGTCCACCATAAAATAAAATATGATTTCGATAGAAAAAGAGAAATGTAATTAGATAGGCAATAATAAAACAGAGTGTAATAATAATTTTTGCAGCCTTAATTGACACGGTTTCTTTTACGAGCGAGCGCATTAGCAAATCAGTACTTAACTTGTCTAAATCAACATCAAATATATCATTTAATACAAATCCATATATTCCAGATAAAATACCTATGAAAAAGAGAGGCACTAGAACGGTAATGGAATATTCGCTGACACTAATAGCTCCAATAACTGGTGGGAGTGCAATTCCAGCTGCTACTGGTATTCTCATCAGTCGTAAATAGTCTGCGATATGACTTCTCATTGATGGTATGAAAGAATTTTTCCTTATTTGAATTTCGATTTCAATAGCTTTCTGTTGAAAAAATGGCAATTTAATTCAAAAATCAGTGGTTTTTTTTATTTTATTTAAAATTAACTGTTCTGACCTAAAATTCTTGTTTTTGACCTAAAAATCATCGATTTAGGCTATTTTTAGGGCAAAGCCGATAAAGGGGGGTTTGCTCTTAAAGTGACTTTAGGAGCAGACTTTAGGAGCAAAAACGGGACTTTAAGAGCAAGTATAAAAGAATTTTGAGTAAGATTTAAAAAGAAGAATAAAGAGATGCGTATTTTTCATCTAAATATATGCTGATTCTCTAAACTATGAAGTCTCTGAAAACTGCTAAAGCATTAGGAAAATCAGAAATAGAGTTCCAGGAATTGATTCAGAAATTAAAGGGGCATTATCTGCCCATACGGCAACAGTTATCATTATTCGACCAAATCCTAAAACCAATTTTGAAGATATAGAGGTTTCTTCACCTGGCAGAAGTGGTCTTTGTACTGTCCCTGAAGAATGCCTTCCCACAATAATAAAACCTCCATCAATTGTTATTTTCCATTGAACATTAAATGCAGTTTTGTTACCGATATTCTTTATGATACCAGAGAATTTGAACAACCCTAATCCTGGCCCAATACTAAATGTTAGTTTCGTCATGCCATATGGTTCCATCAATGGATACCTATCTGTAGCATATTCACAGGGAAGGTCATAAGGGGTATCTCCTACACCATCTTGACCAGGGAAATTCTGATTTGAACCACTAAAATTATCTACACCACCATAATCATCCCAGTAATTGCCACAAGAAGGATAGCCCTTGTCCCAAGAGTTGTTGCATTCATCATAGGCGTTTTGAACGTTTTCTATGAAGTTGTTGTGATAGATTTTATTATTATTACTTGAATAATTTAGTGACAATCCATATTTATCGTTTGAATAGATATTATTCTCAATTATGCGATTGCTAATAGAATAATATAGTGATATTCCGATGAAATTGTCTGAAACATTATTGTTAGATATCACATTATTACTTGAGTTAAAAAGAACCATACTAAATATTTTATTACAAAAAATACTGTTATCCGAGGATTTCTTAATGAAGATATATCCAGCGATAATATTCCCGAAGACACTATTGGAGTTTGAACGTATCTCTAATCCTGAGTCATAAAAAATGTCAACAAGTGTTCCATTTAAATCAAATACAGCACACGCAACGTATCCACTATTTTGTACAGTAAATCCAGTCACATTAACCTCATCAGCAGAAACATAAACGACATCATCAACTCCATTGCCGTCAATAACTGTTGAATTTTTATCCTCACCAATTAGGTCAATTGATTTATCCACAACCAGATTCTCAACATATGTCCCATTAAAAACAAATACCATGTCTCCATCTGATGAGTCATTTATTGCATCTTGTATCTTTGTGTAGTTCCCTGGTCCACTCCCTCCGACATACAAGGTATTGCCATCAAAAGACATGGTAGATGACTTTTCTATTATGTTAGTTCCAGAAGATGGGATAACACTCACGCTGATGAATAAGACGATTACTATAACTGCAAGGGCTTTCTTAATATTCATAATCCTCCCTTAAATTTAGTTTTAAATGATGTTCAATATCTTTAGGGTCTGTAGTGAACTGTAATTGTAAAGTTGTAGGTGTATCCTTGTTGAGTTGGGTCATAGAAATAACTGGGAGTGAAACTAAGTCGGATATCTTCATGACCTGAAAAATTCCCTGGTGGCAAAATAAAGAAAGGAACGTTCTTTGATTCACCAACACCAAGAACAGTCTCTGGTTGAATATAACACCACCAATCATCAGAAGGGATTTGAATAATTTTAGCATTTACCATCGTTAAACCATTACCAAGATTTTCGAAAAAGATGGAAAGATTTGTTATTTCCCCTGGTGGTGTCTCTATATAGCTGGTCTCGGGTGTAATATCAATAATTGGAAGATACGCTGGTACAAATGGAATATCTTCAACATGCTCAGCATCATGTATCCAAGTAAAGAGTCCAAATGGACCTTTAATTGAAATCGATGTAGCTTTTAGTTTAAAATAGCATGTTTCATAAGCAGGGGCATCCTCACTTAGAGCAATATAATAGTAGCACGGTTCTGAATTCCAATGAGGCTCAATAACTGTGTTTACAACTTTTGGCGAAACCCTGACAGTGGCATAGTCAGGGACATCCTCAACAGATAATGTGATTTCCATACCCATCCTACCGCTCAATAAACGGCTAATGAAAACAGCTAAGATGCCAGTAATTTTATAGCTGACACTGATTTCACGACAATATTCTCCTGTCAAAGGTATAATTGGTTCAAAACAAGCAGTTGCGTTATATATAATTCTTATATTTCCCTCTAAACCGAAATAGTGCCCAAGAAACTTATTATTAATATTTTCTGTTGTATTTGTACTTTGATTTGCACTTTGAGCTGCACAAATTGGCGTAATAGCTATTCCAACAAACAGAGCAGTTATAGCAAGGGTGATTCCTTTTCTTATCATATTTTACCTCCCTTCACATTCTCATAGACCCCTTGATATATAAATCTATTGAAACAGGGTTTTTCCATCTAATGTGGTGATTCTCTAAATGTCATATGGTTCCTGTGCTAGAAACCACATATCTGGGCTTGATCCTGGAGAGACGATTGATATTGCATTTACAACCTCAGTTTATCTCCCTCGTTTCGGCTTCTATCTATTTTCCTGTGAGGTTAATCCTCAACTAACGATTGATGAGGGGAAGTATAGCAACAATTTTTATTCGGAAAAATCATTTGCTATATTTGGAAATTGGAAATATTAACCCATTTCTCCTGTTGTTTTAGACTTTAGAGACAAAATCTCGACTTTAGAGACAAAACGGACTTTAGCGACAAAGCCCCAAATAGCGGCTTTGCACTTTTATTCCATTTTGCATTTTTATTCATGATTCTGCACTTTTATTCAAAAACAACAGGAGAAACACTTTTTATGACAAGAAATAACCCATTTATTTTTTCGACATGTTTCTTAACTTTAGAGTTAAAAACCGACTCTAAGTGCAAAGCTACTACTTATAAATAAAAAATCCACATATGAAACTTGACGTCAAAATACCTCTAAATTCAATCCCACCATAACCATAACTTTGATTATTTCTAAGACGTGTAACCCCAAGCCTCAACTTGTGATTACTCTCTTTAGTATAGTATGTATGAAAAATATTTGTAGCATTAAAACGAATGAGATCCTCTTCTATTTTTAAATCTGAAATTGCTCCTATAAAAAAATCCATATAAACTTCAGAATAATTTAAAATTATACTTTCATCTTCGCATTTTATTTTATCATTTTCAAGTAATTCATTATCATAAAAACTAGAATTTTTATCTATAGATAAATAAAAAACACCGATTATGTATGACGGTTTTAAAATTCCACTAAAATTACAATTTTCTATATGAAGTCTGTAAAAATCCTTATTATAATAATGGGTATAAGAAAATTCCCATGAATTTTTATAAACCCATGAGTTTATCACATTACTCTTTTTAAGGTGAAGATACTGATACATCATTGATCCGTCGGAATAAAACCGTGAAATCACTCGTACATTAACGCAATCAAAAGCATAACTTGTTCCGTTAACGCTTAAATTATCAATTCTACCCACAGTTATCAAATAGACATCATATGACCTTATTTTATCTTTGCATTCTGACAGATTTAAAATCTGATTTTCATCTTGCACCCAATAATCAAAACCTGATATTGTTGGAATCGTTGCTGAAAAGATAAACAGCAATGTTATCCCAACTGCAAGATTCTTTTTTAGCAATGTTTTTCCTCCCTTCATATTCTCATAGACGTTATGATATATAAATGTTTAT
>JAGLML010000050.1 GCA_023140035.1 Thermoplasmatales archaeon | reverse complement strand
TTGCCATTACTTTTTTCATCTTGGGAGCATATGTGTTTTATGAATCTATAAAAAAGTTATATCTCCAAGAAAAACCTGAACCAAGTGTTATTGGTATACTTATTGCTATCACCTCTATTATTGTGATGCCAGTTTTGTTTTATATGAAATATCGAACTGGAAAAGCAATAAAGAGTAAAAGTTTGGTAGCAGACTCAAAACAAACACTTGCATGTCTGTTTATGTCTGTCTCATTACTTGTTGGATTAGGTCTAAATTATCTCTATGGGTTTTGGCAGGCGGACCCCTTGGTTGGATTACTGATTGTAATTTTCCTAATAAAAGAAGGCTATACCACATTTAAGGAGGGAGAATTATGCAATTGTTGATTTTTATTAATTCTTTTTAAACCAATTTGATTAAAGTTAATCATCCTCACATCCATCAGACAAGCGAGAAATATATCTATGGTTCTATCGAAGAATATTTTTGATATTCCATGAGCCATCGAGGAATATTAAATCTCTCCTAGAGGCAAGATGGAACTGTAGGATAAAAAGGTTACTCAGAACCTCAATACAACAGCCGTCTATTTGGATTTAATAGGAAAAGATATCAAAGAGGATTTTAAGAAGGTGGAGTGGTAGTGTGAATGATATAAATTGGGGGTATCTAAAATCAGGCAAATAACGCTTCTCGTATTTGTATAGGTTTAACAAAACTTTAAATTGTGAAAGCTATTATATATTATGAACGTTAAATATATTATAGAATGACAGGAGATAGTGGGAAAACGAAAAACACGAAAAGAAAAATATTGATAGTGAACTTTCTTGCCGCTTTGATATTAACGGTCCCATTTATAAGTGTTGCTCAAGAAGGAGCTGTTGAAAAACTTAAGTTAGAAGAACATCAAGAATTGGCGTTTGATGCAAACGATAATCAACCAGGGTTACTCAAGTTAATCCGTATGATGGCAGAATATCTATTAGAACTACTGACCGATGAAAATATTGTTTATAATCAAGCTTTGGTAGAGAAGACAATATATCAATATGTCACAGGCGGGGAAGAACTTGAATCCATAAAGATGACGACTCTCGATGTTGTAGGAAAAGGAGGAGCTGGTTCAGCAAGTACACTAGGGACGGATGGGAGGGAGTTGCTATTTGACAGTGAAGGTTTAGATGGTAGTTTGAGTATTGAAGCCGAGGAGAGCAATGGAGAACTTGATTTTGTGGCATCAGATGGGAATATCTATATTTATCTCGCAGGAGACGTGTTTGATTCAGATAATCCATTTGATATAGAAGGTAGGCTGGGGTGGCTAAATGGAATCATTGAATTTAATTACCTCCGAAAACAGTTAAAGGAAGATATACGGTATAATTTTACTCCCAATGTAACTTGGGCGGAGGTAATAGAAGAAACTCTTGGATGGTT
This sequence comes from Thermoplasmatales archaeon, assembly GCA_023140035.1. Lineage (GTDB taxonomy): Archaea > Thermoplasmatota > E2 > DHVEG-1 > DHVEG-1 > JAGLML01. The sequence continues at coordinate 5,763 of JAGLML010000050.1, read as the reverse complement.
TGGGTACGAATTTGATGTCGAGGAATTTTTAGATAATTTGGAAGTTGCTTTGATGGAAAAATTCGCAGCCTACCCATTAGTTCTATCATTCGTTCCAATAGTTATTGAAAATATTAGCAGTATGTTGAATTCAAGAGTCTCATGGGTGACAAAACAGTGGATGGATGTTAAATTAAGGTTGCGGGAGTTCGTTCAGTCTTTTTTAAAATCTTTTTTTGAACGTAACTTGAGGCCTTTTAGGGCATTTTTACGGCTTATAGTCAGCACGTTTAAATTTAGTCTTGCTGTTGGTGCAATGATTCTTTACACAAATGCCACAGAAAAACAAGAATGGATTATTGATTTAACCCAGTCTATTGTAAATTGGAAAAATGCTTGGTTTGATTTCATTAATTGGTTGACTTCAAAACCATGGCTTGAACCTATATATATACATGGTAATGTAACAGGGCTTGACCCTGAGGAACTAGGTGGAGTGAGTGTACGTTGTAAAAGCGGTGAAGTTTACACTAACGAGGATGGTTTTTTCGATGGGCTCAACTTTACCACTGTAGATGAACAATTTCCATGGGGTATACATGAGTGTGTTGTAACAGCTATTACAACTGATGGCGACGAAATAACGGTTGATGGTCTCCTGCAAACGGGTGCATTCAGCGACGGTATATTAAATCTAACAATTGACTTCCAGGCAGAAAATAACAACGTCTTCGTACAGCTTCAGGGCAATAAAGCATCACAAGAAGCAGAGGGTGCTAAAGAAAAGACTGAACTAGAGCTAAAAGAGCAGAAAGAATTGTAATGAAAAATACTCCCCACAGAATCAATAAATAACATACCATAAATCAATACCTCGTATGATGCAATCAAGATGCGAGGGACTTCTCTTTTTCTTTGCCTCTCCCCCTCATCCTCCTCCTCACCATTTTCTGGAATTAAGTACAATATCTGTGTCTATTTGGATTTAATCAGAGAAGATGTGATGGATGAATTTAAAAAGGTTTAGTGGTAAAATTGTGCACTGCGAATAAAGATATTTGTAATCTTATGAGTAGAATACTCACAATGTTTATGAAAAATGGTTGATTTTTCCACGGTTGTTCCGCTTTGTTCCGCTTTGTTCCGGCTAAAATATATATGCTGTTTCATCCAACATATAATTGAAACCAGCATGGATTGGTTTCCGAGGTGTTGATAATATGAAAAAAATAACAAACATAATGGTTGTACTGATGCTGATGGTTTCTATTGCATCATTGGCATTAGCAGATGAAGAAGCTGGAGAAAATCACAACGGTGAGTTTGAAGGTGGAACACAAAATGGAGAAAATGAAACGTCAGATAATAATGAGACAGAAAATCCTGATACAAATGAAACAGAGGAACAAGATGAAGGTAACTTAGATAATGAAACAGAAGAAGAAATTGAAATAATGAACAATTCTTTAGGTGCAGAAATAAGACTATTACAACTTGAAAAAGCTATCCTAAAAAATCTTATCAAAGGAGAAAGAGCTATCGAAGTTTTAAAAGCAATGGAATTTAACACATCTGACCTGGAATCAATACTTGCTGAAATGAGGCTTTTATTAGAAGAAATCAATGGAACAGACCCCGGTTCTAACGATTCAGTACGAGTATTTGTTGAACTTAAAATTGAAGCAAGAAACCTGACCAAGCAATTTCGGGAAACAGTTAAAGAGCTATTAGATGATGAAAAGATAAAAGAACTGAAAGAAAGAATTAGAGAGATGGTCGGTGATGAACTACAGAACTATAGTAAAAAAATAAGGAACAGAATTAGACAATTTAACAGGAATCAATTGCATAGATTATATGGAATTATCGGAGAGAGCAATAATTCAATGATTGATGAATATGAAAACGGTAACATATCACTAGAACAAATAAAATCACAGATTTGCAAGATGGTCAATCAGATGACAAAAGAAAAGAAATATCAGATATTTTCTGAAGTAAAAGAAGATAATATTAGGAAAAAAATAAAAGCACAAGCATCTGTAGATGATATGCATAACAACGGTAAAGGAAAAGGCAAAGGAAAACCAAATTGAAACAGGGACTAATGGAGAAAGTGATAAAAGATGGATAAAAAATTAATATCAATATTTTTTCTTTTTATTATCTTGGTTTCAGTGATGGTTAGTTACAGTTATTTCAATCAATCGACTACCGAAGAAAAACAATATGATGGTTCGACTGAAACAATAAATGACGAAGATATAGTTAATGAAATCGATGAAATTTTTCTAGGAGAGGATGATGAAATAGAAATCGGTGAAATGGTTTAACCCTCAATCTTTTTTTTAATTTTTTAAGTGCCTGCATTAATCTCAAAGATATTTCGATTAATAAACCCCATCTCTCGTAAGTCATTAGGAGTGTGGATACAAACCCTATCCGCACCCCTTCCTTTTTTCAATCCCTCCCATCCTCCTCACTTTTTTCGAAAATTGATAGATTCTGGTGATGAGATACAAACCTTTAAGCCATTTATATTCATTTAGACATAGGATGGGAGGTTTGGTTTCTATGCCACAAACCTTGCGTTTAGATAAGAGAGAAAAGGGACCCTGGACTAACTTCGAAATTTACTTACTAAAACCTGAAAATGTCCATGTAGGCTGGATTGAATGGATTGACATCAGGTCTTTTCGATTAAAGAAAAACCCATTTAGTAATCATCCGATGTCTCCTTATACATATCTTATTCCCGATGAAGTTCATATCCCTATCGAGGAAGGGTTGATTCGAGTACTTGTAGAAAAGATTGAAAGAAATATCAAAATACCGAGAAAGAAAACGTATGGTTCCTACACTAGTGAATTCTGCATTGTTGATGGGTATGAGCCATTGAAACCAGATGAACTCCCAAAACCCCACCTTGAATTGGATGGATTTCTCCACAGACTCACTGATAACTGGCATGGGGAAGAATCACCCTTGTTCAGTACAGAAATCGCTATCAATGTGTTGTCATGTCCCAAGTCAAGTTATGGGATTGGTGGGATTGGTGCACAGTCACTTGCTCCACTGGGGTCAACACGTGATTTGGTACACTTGAATACATCACTGAGATGGTTGTTACCTAGTGATTTTCTCAAACAAAACAAGGCGTATATGTACAAACCCATCAGAACACCTGATGATGCCAAGTCGGCTAACAGGGCATATACAAGGATGATTTCTGAAGAGTTATCATTCAACTACCTGTTCACTCTCAGCCCTGAAGCTGAAAGGTTGATGATGCCCACTCAGATTCCAGTTATCATCCCAGATGTTCAGTATACTAAGAGACAATGGGGGCTTGACAGAGATGTGTTTGATTATGAAATGAGTGCGATGTTGATACATCCACACATTGAACAATCAACACAAGTCAGACTTGCTAAGATAGTTCAGCGGACTGGAGAGACCCTGTTACGCAAGTCAGATATGCAGTTACCACTTGATAATACAGGATTGTTGAGACTAGCAAATTCATGGGCACGATTACATTTCAAACAGACTATCACTGAAGATGATTTCACCCACATGAAACATGATGTGGAAGGGATTTTCTCTGAGTACTTTGATTTCATTGAAGATGCCAAGGAGACTGGGAGAACATCACATCACCCACTAACCCAGATGCCCACCAGATTCAACCTGACCACTGATGCGAATAAGATTCTGAAGCATATCAAACGCATATCAAGGGAGACAGGATTGGAGAGACTTCCACTGGCTGAACTCAGACGTGGGATTCCCACAAGTGATATCAGTGATTATGACCTGGACAGGGGATTGATGGAACTGGCGGCTTCAAATTTACTGCTACAGTTCAAGAATTTCACTGAGTTTGAACTTGTTTAAAGGACTACTTTGAATCAATGTTTTACCACAATTAGGACATATTATTTTTCCGTTTCCTCGGCTTTTAACAGTATCTTCATTTCTCCTGCTAGAAAAAGGTAAACGCCAACCGCATGTCCTGCATTTAATGTGAAGCATATCTTTACCTCCTCCAAATCTACAATCACTCTTCAAACCTATGAAAACTTCATTATTTTGTTATTTCAGTTTTTCTCCAAATATTTTTTATTAAATCAATTTCCCATTCTTCACTACAGTTGAGACAATGCCAAATTTGGGATATGTCAAAAGTCTCTTCATTCCTATCCTCGTCTTTTAATGTTTTTTTCATTTTTGTTGATTGTTTCTCTGATTTTTCAAACGTCATGGGCTGTCCGCAAGTGGGACAGAGTTCTTTCACTCCTTTATCTACCATATATTTTCCTCCTCCAAATCTACAAGTAATCCTCAAATTCTCTCTTACAATAAGGGCATATCTTTGCATCAAAAGGAATCTCTCTACCACAATTAGGACAACGTCTATCAACACGTTTTTTATCAGTATTTTCATCTTCCATTACAGAACCAATAATTGCCATAGGAACACCGATAAATAATGACAAAAATCCCATACCTGTAATAGTGGTTGCTGTCCGTCTCTGGCTACTGTAATCAATAACTCCACCAACACCACCAGTCAAACTAAAATTAAGACCATCATATTTATAACGTTCATACATGTTTGTACCAGCAAGATACAAAAAAAGACCTATAAAGGCAATGACTACTCCTGCAATTACAATTTTTCGCTTCATTTTTCCTCCTCCAAACTACAAGTTACTACAACTAATTTTTTATAATTGTTTTGCCTTATCATACAACATTTCAAACTTATCCCAATGTTTAGGATCTCTATTTTTCCTATAATTTCTATAATTATCAATCATTGGTTTTACTGCTTCCCAACATAAAATCAAAGTTCTTCTATATGTTTTAGCAATGAATCCTTTTTTAACTAACCTATCGTTTTCTAGAATGCCAACTAAATCAAATGTATGACATACCTTTTCAGCATATTTTATATCATCATCTGTCCAAGATTCAAAACTCTTTTTATTTTTATTTTCCCCAATTTCAATTACTTTACCTCTTGCTTTTCTTACATCTTCATTTTGTAAATATTTAAAAATCTCTAAATATGAACTCAATTTTCTTGATTTCCATGATGAATGTAGCATTATAATTACAGAAGATACTGCTACTATTAATGCTACCACGCTAAAAATAATTTCAACATTTTCCATAATATCCTACCTTTTCCCCAAATCTACAATTTCAAAACTTCTCCTTATTTAAAAACATATCTTAACCCACATATTGTGATAATGATTGACAAATGATTTTTCAAAACTTGAATTTTAGTAATTTGATTTCAGGTGGCCCTAAAGGACTTCTAGGTTTCTTTCCTCCTTGTTTAACTATATGGTCTCTTAATTTTGCATTTGCTGTTGTAGTTATCTTCTTATGACATCTATGACAAAGTGGAACTAGATTCTTTGTAACTGTTTTAGACTGATTTCCATTAATATGATGAATCTCGAAATCATCTTTATCGTAAGGTTTACTACAAATCACACATTTGTTCTTATGGGTATTTAATACAGTTTTTTCCTGAGATTTTGATACAGGTACTCTTCTTATTTTTTCTTCTTCTCTAAAAAACGAACCAATGGAAAATATATCATCTCGCTCTACCTTCTTTTCATATCTCGCTAAGTCTCCTCGATAGAGTTTATTCGCATACAATTCTAGCTTTTTTTCATTTATTTTTGCCATATACCTCCTCCTTATAGCTCTGAAATAGTTATTCCCTTAAAAACCTACCTTAACCCACATATCGTGATAATG
>JAGLML010000005.1 GCA_023140035.1 Thermoplasmatales archaeon | reverse complement strand
AAAGTGTGGGAGTTTCAAGATAGGGGCCATGATGGGTAACTTCGTAACAGACTTGATAGGTAAGATCCGTTGATTGCAAATTCTTTTTAATGAGTCTTAAAAGATGGGTCATTAACCTAGGAACGGACTTTACTAACGTTTTTGGTTTTCCTCCAAACTGTGCTTCTCCATAGTTGCCTATGGGGTGTACAGTAAGTGTCGGCCTCCCCATTTCGCTTCTGTGTCTCGATATAAAAATTGCCTGTTTTGGTTTAATTCCTAGCTTGTTATCGATTTCTTTGTCAAGATTTTCATATCTTATTTTTCTATCTCTTATCGTAATAATTACAATATCTTTCATCGTAGAATGTCTGTATACCGGCAAATTATCGAATGATTCTACTTCATTCCATGATGATTGCTCCAAAAGATTTTTTTTAATGCTTGTACTTGCCGGATCTTCTGTGGAAGAAACAATCACAACAGTCATATAATTGTTTGAAACAAAAGCTATGTTTTTTTAATTTACTACAAAATTAGCGTTTTTCTTCTACCATTTTCTTAAGTTTATCCAAATGTACAATAAAACGGATTCTGTCGTTAATTGTGCAAACCTTAGCAATAAATTTTATTTCGTTTGCTTCTTCTTCGCTTGACAACAATCCAATTACTCGCATATGTTGGATGTTGATTTTCTGCTTATAAAGCCTTGTTGTACAACTGTTACCTATTTTATTTTAAAATATTTATAAATAAATTTCAAAAATGTATATTAAATTATTAATTGGGCTTTGATCTCACATGTTTTTTGTTTTTTCCAGAGCCTTTCAACCATCTAACACCTAAATAGCAGAATGGTGTGTCAAAAAGGGCAAATAAAACTTTGACTAACCAATATGGGATTATAAGCATAAAAACATACTCTGGAGTAAACTTGGAATTCGCTATATCAAAAAAGGATGTCCTAGTTATACCATAAAAAGCGATAAACATAAACAAAGTCGTATCAATAAACGTACTAACTATGGTGCTCAAATTGTTTCGCAACCATAGATATTTTCCTTTGGTTTTTTGCTTCCAAAAATTGAATGCCCAAATATCATGAAACTGTGCAACAAGAAAAGCAATAATACTTGCGACAAAAATTCTTATGGTCGTCCCAAAAATAGTTGTATATTCTTCTTTAACCATACTTCTCTCTGCAAACGGCATTAGAACAGCTATCACAGTTACAATTAAAACTACAATAAGAGCGATCATACCAACAAAAACTAACTCCTTTGTCTTCTCTTTGCCATAAACTTCTTCAATTATGTCTGTTATAAGAAACAATATCGGAAACAAAAGAATCCCAACACTCGCTTCGAATATACCAAAACTAGCTACCTTCAAACCAATCAAATTTGCAGTAATTAACGAACCTACAAATAATCCATATAGAATATTGGTTTTATTTTCTAGTGTAAATTTCATTTTTACCGACGAGTGCAATAGGAAACTAAATATTAACTTATCTTTTTTTTGAATTCTTTTAGGACGCTTTTTGGTAAAAATATGATGTCTTTAGAATAAAGCTATCATTGATTTTAAAAAATATAATAGAAAAATAAAGAGAAAGAGTCTCCTTCAATAATTTATTATACGCCACCGCCAGGATTGATCTTTATAAAGAATAGGAATATGTTTCCATTTTGTTGTCTTGTGTCTGAGCCTTCTGGCATCTCTACTATTACAGATACTAATGTCTTTCCGAAGCCGAATATTAATTTTGAGTTAATAGTTTCTTCTCCACCTGGGGGAATATACGCTATTTCACCAGAGGATTCTCCCCCCAAAAGGATTAAACCGCCATTTAGGGTGATTCTCCATTGTACATCGGTTGCTTCAGCATCACCTGTGTTTTTGATGATTGTGTCCACGTTTAATAATCCACCAGTGATGGGATCGATATCAAGAGCGGGCATACCAATATGCATTGGGTATGGTTCTGACCAAAGTCCTCTGGCTCCGTTTATATCTTTAGCTTTTGCCTTTATTTCATAATCGCCCAGATTAGTCCATTCGTGAGTAACTTCGATGGTTTCGCCTGAGGTGTAGGGGCCAATCCAGTCTTCATAGGTGCCATCGCCCCAGTCAATATAGTAGAAAACATTTTCGCCTTCAGGATCTGTTGAAACCAATGTGTAGGTGTAATCTGTATCCGGTTTTCCAAAGGTAGGACCATCAATGGTTGGTGCATCAGGTGACCCGGTTTCCGAGATTATGGTCACATGAATTATTGGACTGTACCACCAGGTTTGTCCGATGATTTCTTCTTCTCCATCGGTTCCATCTATCATCTCGTAATAACTATCATTTGTTCGTTCTTTTATTATCCTTAAATACGGATCGTCTCCATAGGTTTCGGGACTTAGAACATCAGCATATACTTGATCAACTTGGGCCTTTGCGACAAAATAGTAGTCTCCAGGAGCATCAATTGTAAGAGTCTCGGAATACGTAACTCCTTCTGTTTGACCACTTTCTGCATTTTCCCATCCTGTTCCTCCGTAATAATCACCTTCATGTTCATTATAATCTTCCGTAGTAAACTCAGGATTATTAATAGGATCTGGATCAGTACTATATTGTAAGTATGTATGGTCGACAACCAAGCTGCCGTTGACTTGCCATTTGAAATCAACAGGTGCGCCATAATCAACTACGGCATCGTTCTCCACTGTACCAGGTAGCCATCGAGCATAGGGTTGAACAAGATCTGTTTGTAATAAACAGTAGCGTCTTACTTCTGCACCATATCGATGAATAGTATCATTACCAAAAGTTGACTCCGCAACATTCTTTATTTCAGACATTTCTGGACTACTCCATAAAATGCCTGCTCCAGGATAGTTACCAAATATTTCGTCTTCAACATATGGATCCTCTACGGGATTTTGCTCAACATCAGCTGAATATGCCCATGGCGCTATTCCCCCATTTATTGTATACCATAAAAGATCACTGATTGGCCCAACATTTCCTGCGTTGAAATTCCCACCATAATCACCCATATAATCACCAGTACGCAGCATCGCTACATCATAAAAATAAAAATCTGGTGGCGCATGTGTATAAGTTGTTCCCGTTACTGGGCTTATTCCACTTACTTCGGGATGTGTCATCGCCCAAGGATATAGAAGCATTCGAACACCTGCATGGAAATCACACCCTATTCGTATAGTGTGATTATTTACAAATTTAACCAGGGTTTGTCCAGGGACACTCCCCCAAATCCCTCCTGTTGGAGTACCAGGACCGTCATAATCTGCTTCTCGATTGAGATCCCAACCGTGACCGTCATAACGCTGTGGTCCATGGTCAAAACCATAGGGATTATGTGCAATTTCAATATAGATTTCCCTATTGTCAATCAACCATCTGAGCCACTCTTTTGAATAACCTTCTACAGGTTGCTCATTGGTAAAGGCCATACGCATTAGCCAATCAGTAAACCAATATAATCCAACTGTTCCAGCGACTTCATCACCATGTGGAGGACCTAGAAAAAGAACCTCGGGTTTTAATAAACCTAGAGATTCGTTGGTAATTCGAACATAGTATGCATCATATCCACCAGCAATTGTTCCAGTATCATAAAGTTCATTGGCTTTGAATACCTCGATATAATCTGGATAATCATCCTCTAAATCTTCATACCAACTTACAAGTTCTGCATAACTACTTGGTTTATAATACCAGTCGCTACCCAATCTCATCGCATTTTCATATATTTGATCTGGAAGTAAGTCTACATTTGAAGGATTGTTCTGTGGATTTTCAAGTCCATGCGAATAAGCACTTACTGGTATATTGGTTAATAACAGCGTAAAAAACACGGTGCCGGTTATAAATAACAATAAATTTTTTTTCATATCTTTTTCCCCTGCTATAAATATAATATCAACAGGGCAATATAAAACTTTTCCATGTTTCTTTATAAACTATGGTAAATGGCAAACTAAAAATGCAATCTAGGGTTGATACAGTCTATGTGTATGATTTCGTAGACAGGTGAGCAAGATGTTGTATTCTTTTAACCATGTTTGGATGGGTACTTAGGGCCTCCATCAATTTGTCTGCTCCACTCAGTTTTACTTTTTTCGTTGTAAATATCATCAACTCATTCTGATCTATTGTACCACTCATATCGATATCTATTTCTTTGAGTCCTCTAACCTCATACATTGCTCTAGAGGGGTCGTTGAGGAAGAATGCTTTCATACCTTCAGTTTGTTTAAGTGTTTTTTTAGGTATCTTGGCACTCCCCAGGGAGAGCTTATACAATGCAGTTGCCAAATGATGTGGTTCGCTACCTAATTCAGTACTACCAATATCTGCATAATATTCTCTAATTCGAGAGCCATACATGACAAGAAGACTGGTAATGAAATAGACAACGAGTGCCAATAATCCCATAGCAATCATTGCACCACCATTTCGCTGTCCCCTACTAAACATACCTCCCCAAAAAAATGAAATATAGAGTATATAACAAATCATAGGGATGGCACTTAACATTGTGATAACAGCAACATCTCTGTGTTTTATGTGAGAAATTTCATGACCCAGAACAGCTTTTAATTCCTCATCGCTCAAAAGATTGAGAATACCCTCGGTCACACAAACTCGTGCGCCCCTTCTAGTTCTTCCAAAGGCGAACGCATTCGGGATTTGAAGTTTTGAAATTCCTATCCTAGGGGTTTTAGGTAATTCGGCTTTATCTGCAAGTTCTACTACCATTTGATGGAGTTTTGGATATTCATTTTCTTTTACGTATCGAATACGCATAGACCATTCAACAGTTTTTGGCCCTATTGCGTATTGAATCAGTATCAACACAAGTGCAAATCCAATAATGAAAATATAGAACGTAAAACCCGAATATCCCAATATATAGCCTATACCAACTATAATTCCATACAATATTGCAAACATCAATCCTACTAATAGATATAGTCTTAGTTGTAGCCACATATCTCTCAAATCTCCAACTAGTGTATAAAATGTAGTATTTAAGGCTTTCTTTGATGGTTTTTATGTGTGTTATCCCGAAATTACTTTCTTCTAGAAAATTGACGCTAAAATGCGCTTTAAAACAAAAACAAGCTGGGGATTTGGCTAGAAAAAAATTCAATAAAGAAATTGGTTAGTTTGAGGTAGATTTTTATTCTTAACATGACCCAATTTTAAGTTGATTTCTCTTCAATCCTAAACTTTCAAACCAAAAACAGGGCCATATAAAATTTAGAAATGAACTCGGTACAGCAATGAAACAGACATTTCAATTTTTTACAAAATACTTATATTGAAATAGATTATTCCTGCTAACTTAATCCATTGAAAGGGGATATAAAAATGAGTTACGACTTTAATGCAGATGAAATTTTTGAGATAGCTGAGCAAATCGAACGAAACGGTGCAAAGTTTTATAGAACAGCAGCAGAAAATGTTGCTGACGAGGATAAAAAAAAGCTTTTAATTCAACTTGCAGAAATGGAAGACGAACACGAAGAGACGTTTAAAGCTTTAAGAGCTGAGCTTTCAGAAAATGAAAAAGTTATGACAACATTTGACCCTGAAGGCGATGCGGAATATTACCTTCGTGCGCTGGCCGATACTCGAGTATTTTATGAAAAGGAAATCGATACCACTTCATTGAAGGAGGTTTTTAAGACAGCCATTACCGCTGAAAAAGACTCTATTGTTTTTTATCTAGGAATGAAAGACATTGTTCCAGGTCATATGGGAAAACAAAAACTGGATGGAATTATCAGGGAAGAAATGGACCATATCAGACTTCTTAGCAGAGAATTGTTGTCACTTACAAAGTAATCTAGAATCTCTTTGGTGTTTTCTGCCAGAAATCAGACTGTATACTGAGAAATCAAAATCGACTATATAGAAAGATTGGTTTTATAACTAGATATACGTACCATACCTAACAACGGATTCCAACATGAGAAAATGAAAACTTTAAAAAATACTCACTAGATGATAGTTAACAATTGTTAAAATCTAGGGAGGTGAATCAATAGAAAAGAAATTTAGCTGCCCAATGTGTAATATGAGTTTTGAAACAATGGAAGAGCTTCAGGAATATAAAAAGAACACATGTAAAAGAGCATTATCAATGTTGGTTTGTTAAGTAGACAAGAATAATTAGATAGTTGTAAGAGGTGATATTTTAATGAAATGTGATCTTTGTGGGATGGAAGTCCCAGATGAAAAAATAAAACACATCCATATAAAAGGTAATGTCAAGAACGTCTGTGAAGGGTGTGTTGCTGCGGTAAAAGGTTTTGCATAAATTAATTTAGAATTTATTAGTTCTCATTTCTTTGTGAGCGGAAAATATGGAAAGTGTTGAACAGAAACTTTTGCCTAATGCTAAAGAAATTTTAGAAAAAAACTGGAGGGACACTCATACGGTTCCATCCCCTAAACTTTATCCTCATCAGTGGAGCTGGGACTCTGCTTTTATTTCAATAGGCTACTCTCGTTATAATCAGGAGCATGCACAGAAAGAGTTGTTGTCTATGTTTGAAGGGCAATGGAAAAATGGAATGCTTCCTCACATTGTATTTAGATCAAAAGATGATTATTTCCCAGGCCCCAAATATTGGGAAACTGAGTTGGCAGAGGCTGCTCCTAAGATAGAGACTTCTGGAATTACTCAACCTCCAGTCCATGCAATTGCAGCATTGCAGATATATAAAAATGCCAATGATAAGAATATGGCAATAAATTTTTTAACGGAGATATTCCCAAAAATCCTTTCATTCCATCGATATTTATTTACGAAACGTGATCCGGAAAAAACGGGACTTATAACTATTTTTCATCCGTGGGAATCAGGTCTTGATAATTCAATTAGATGGGATGAAGCTTTGGCAAGAATCAAAGTAAAAAATCTGCCCAGGTATGAACGAGTAGACATTCATAAGGTAAACTCTGGGCAACGTCCTTCTAATAATTCATATGATAGATATATATTTCTTGTAAATCTCATGAAAAATTATAATTATGATGATGATTCAATATACAAACATATTCCTTTTAAAATAAAAGATATTGTTTTTAGTTCAATTGCGTATGTTGCAAATCAAGCTATGATAGAGATTGCTGACTTAATTGGAGAACATAAAAGAGAAGTAGAAGATTGGCTAAACCAAACTAAGCAAAACTATATTGATTTTTTTTGTTCGAAGGATGATGAGCAAAAATTGGTTTATGATTATGATTTAATCACCAAAAAAAGAATCAAAAAAAGAACAGTTGCATCATTAGTCTCTCTATATACTGGACTCCTAAAAGAAGATCAGTCAAAAATAATAGTTGATTGGATGAGGCATTCACATTTTTGTACCCAAAATTGCGTCCATAAACATCCTGTCGCATCTTCAATACCCTTCCAAGAAAAAGAATTCAATCCATTGAATTACTGGCGAGGTCCCATATGGATAAATATTAACTGGATGTTATATTATGGACTACTAAGATATCAACTAAACAATGAAGCAAATAACTTGTATAATGCTATTATCGATCTTATAACGGAGCATGGCTTTTATGAATATTATAATCCATTGACAAGTGAAGGATTAGGTACAGATAATTTCTCATGGACTGCAGCTTTACTTATAGATCTTATCTTTGACATGGAGAATAGAAGACGAAGTGTTTAAGCATGAAATACGTTGTTAAATCATTTAAAAAGAACATACAAAAAACAAAATTTTCTTCATATGTCATGGGTGTAGATATTGGTAGTACAAATACAAAATTTGGTGTTGCAGGTGTGAACAATAATAGACCAACATTAATTTTTTCGCTTAATTTTAAAAATGAGGTATAAATATGTATAATAAAAAATCGTGGCTTATTTATTATAATGTATCTAACGTATAGGAAGGATTTCACATGGGTATAGATAGTATTGAGGGAGAGTTATATCAAAAACATTTTCGAGTTGCTATTTTTGGTTCGGCAAGGATAAAAAAAGATGATTCGGCATACCAAGAAGTTTACAAACTTGCTGAAATGATAGCCGCTGAAAACATTGATGTGGTCACTGGTGGTGGTCCAGGTCTAATGCAAGCTGCCAGTAGTGGACATATGCATGGAAGGAAGGATGATAAGACTCATTCTATTGGCCTGAACATTAAAATTTCATTAGAGCAAAAAACTAATAGACACCTTGACATTAAAAAGGAATTTGAACGCTTCTCAGAACGATTAGATACATTTATGATGCTTTCTGATGCAGTGGTGATTGCCCCAGGAGGTATTGGAACGGTATTAGAATTAGCATATACCTGGCAACTTGTACAAGTTAAACATATTTGCAATATACCTATAATTCTAATGGGAGATATGTGGAATGAATTTGTAAAATGGGTAGAGCGAAATCCATTGAAACAAGGGTTTTTATCCAAAAAAGATATCGACCTTCTATTTTTAGCAAGAGATTGTCATCATGCCTTTAGAATTATTAAAAAATTTCATGAAGGTTATCTGAAAGGAGATGATATTTGTCTGAATTTTAAGAAATACAAAATTTCACTAAGAAAAGAAGTGCAATATGAAAAGAATCACCTTTGATTATAAGAATAGTCTCATTTCTGAAAAAGAACGTCACCCCTCCACGTCATAAATGACGTGGCTTCCCCTCAAGGGGAGAAAACACCTGTCGGTGTTTTATTAGGGTTCCAGGCGATTCATCTCACGACATAAATGTCGGAGATTTCTCGCTTGGATTGGTTAAGAAAACATTACAAAAATTGAATCAAGAGATTGAACGAATGAATGCTGCGAGAGAAAAAGCATATGATGATGATCGAGCATCAATTAATCTACTTGGTGATTTAGCCACACTTTCTCGAGTGAAAATGCTCATAGACGAAAAAAAGAAATTAAATCCAAAATATCTGATTGTTGTTGGTATTGGTGGAAGCAACCTTGGTACAATAGCCGTACAGGAAGCAATTTTAGGAAGACAATATAACCAATTAAAAACAAAAATTAAGGTTTTATATGCAGATACAGTAGATTCTGATTTAATACAAAATATCATAAGTATTGTAGAACCTGAATTACAAAAAGGAGAAAATATCTTAATAAATGGAATAAGTAAATCGGGTGGAACTACTGAAACAATTGCGAATTTTGAAGTCTTAATTGATCTGTTAAAAAAATATAAGAAAGATTATGAAAAATATGTCGTTGTTACAACAGATGAGAACTCAAAGTTCTGGAGTCTGGCTAAAGAAAAAGGTTTTTCTCTTTTAAAAATACCAAAAAAAGTTGGTGGCAGATATTCAGTATTTTCTCCTGTGGGATTATTTCCTCTTGGTTTGTTAGGAATAGATATTGAGGAACTTCTTAAGGGTGCAAAATTAATACGTGATCAATGTTTAAATATTGATAGTTGGAAAAATCCTGCTGCATTAAGCGCATCTTTAATTTATTTGCATGCTAAGCAGAAAAAAAATATTCATGATTTGTTTTTATTCAGTATTGATTTAGAGTCTATTGGAAAATGGTATCGACAATTGATGGGCGAAAGCATTGGAAAAGAATACAACATTGAATATAAGCAGGTGTTTAATGGTATCACACCCACTGTTTCTATTGGGTCAACAGATCTTCACTCTATGGCCCAACTGTACTTAGGTGGACCATATGATAAATTCACTTCTTTTGTCAGCATTGAAAAAAACAACAGCAGTATAATACTCCCTAATTATCAAAAATATTCAAGATTGGTTAAAGGAATGCAAGGAATAAAAATGAGTAAAATCATGAATGCTATTTATGTGGGAGTAAAAACAGCGTTTAGAAAGGGTAAGCGCCCATTTATTGAAATTGTTCTACCCGATAAATCACCATCATCAATTGGCCAACTTTTACAGCTAAAAATGATGGAAATGATGTATCTGGGGTTTTTACTTAAGGTAAACCCCTTTGATCAACCAAATGTTGAGTCTTATAAAATTGAAACAAGGAAAATATTGGAAGGTGAAAAAAATTGAAAAAAGATAGTGAAAATATGGAGATTGGATTTATTGGACTGGGAAAAATGGGCAAGAATATGGTTCTTCGATTGCTCAAAAACAACCATCGAGTAGCCGTCTGGAATCGTTCCTCTGGACCAATGGAAGAAGTAGCATCTAAAGGAGCTATTACCTCAACATCAATTGAGAATATATTGGAGCAATTAGAAAATACACCAAAAATTGTATGGATCATGCTGCCAGCTGGAGAAATTACGGAAAATATGATTAACAAGGTTACTCCACATCTCTCTAATGGAGATATTCTTATTGATGGCGGTAATGCAAATTTTCATGACTCCATAAGGAGAAATAAAGAACTTGAGAAAAAAGGCATTAGCTTCATGGACATCGGCGTAAGTGGAGGACTTATCGGTGCGACTAAAGGCTATTGTATGATGATTGGAGGTGACAAAAAAACCTATGAATATTTGAAACCACTTCTGGAGTCACTCTGTATCAATGAGGGCTTTGCATATATGGGGCAGAGCGGAAGCGGACATTACGTTAAAATGGTTCACAATGCGATAGAGTATGGAGTGATGCAGGCAATTGCGGAGGGATTTGAATTACTTGCTGAGGGGAGATTCAACGATTTAGATCTAAAAAATATTGCCCATGTATGGAACCATGGCAGCATAATTAGTTCATTTTTAATGCAAATGGCAGAACAGGCATTCGATAAAGATTCAACTTTAAAACATATTGAACCATGCTGTGTAAAGGACAGTGGCGAAGGTCACTGGGCAGCACTTGAAGCTATGGAATATTCTGTACCATTTACGGTAAACACCTACGCATTACATGCTCGATATGCATCTAGAGATGAAAACTCAATGGCCTATAGAACATTGAATGCCTTGCGGAATGAATTTGGTGGACATCCAATAAAAACAAAATAAATGAATGCTTCGTATGAATTCAGAAATAATATTTAAGAAAGATATTTACACTAAAGCTTCGGAGATTTTGAAAAAATCAATAATTAAAGAGATAAATGAAAATGGTTCTATCAACCTTGGTTTACCTGGTGGACGAAGTGTTACACCCATTCTGTCTAAATTGAAAGAGGAGTCTATTATCTGGGAAAAGGTCCATGTTTTTATGGTTGACGAAAGACTTGTTCCTATTGATGATAAACTAAGCAATTTTGGATTAATTAAGCAAGAATTATCAGAAGTAATGCCCAAGGGCAACCTTCATCCATTTATCTTTGACAAAAATGCTACTGATTTTGGACTGAAGAAATATGAAGGAGAAATCAAGAATTATGGTGGAAAATATGACATTGTATTGCTAAGTTCAGGAGAAGATGGGCATATTGCATCATTATTTCCTGAGCGTCCAGCATTAAAAGACGAATCAGAATATTACGTTTTAGTGGAAAATTCTCCTAAACCGCCACCCATGAGGGTTAGTGTTTCAAAGACTTTCCTAAAAAGAAGTCATATTGGAGTGTTGCTGTTTAATGGAATGGAAAAAAAGTTTGCGCTTGAAAAATTCCTAGATAGTCAATTCAGTTATGAAAAATGTCCTGCAAAATTAGTGTTAGAGCTAACAAAATCATACGTTTTAACAAATATTAATCGAAATGAAGTTGAGGATAAATATGACTGGTAAAAAAGCTAAAGATACGGTTTTAATTATTTTTGGAGCAACTGGGGATCTGACAAAAAGAAAATTAATTCCAGCTCTATACAAACTATATTACAATAATAAATTAGGTAAAAACACTCAAATAGTTGGCGTTGCTCGAAGAAAACTTACAAAAGAGCAGTTTTATGATCTTTTAAACTTCAATGAATTTATAACTAATGCAAATAAAAAGTCACTTGAGAAATTCAAAAATCTCATTTCGTATTTTTCTTTGGATTTCAACAATCCAAAACATAAACTCTTTGGAAATTTTATAGAAAAGATTGGACAAAAAACTAACAATAAAATATTTTATCTAGCAGTTTCACCAACATTATTTAAACCAGTTGTTGAAATAATTCAATCGAGCGACTTCCTTAGAAGAGCTGGTTGGAAGCGAATCATTATAGAAAAACCATTTGGACACGATTTAGAATCAGCCACTACCCTTAATTCCTTTATTTCTTCAGTCTCCAATGAAAGCAATATCTATAGAATTGATCATTATCTTGGAAAAGAACTAGTTGAAAATATCATGGTGTTTCGATTTGCAAATACGATTTTTGAACAGACATGGAATAAGAATTTTGTAGATAATATACAGATAACGACTGCAGAAACATTAGGTGTTGGCACTCGGGCAGGTTATTATGACAAAACAGGCGCCATCCGAGACATGGTACAAAATCATATTTTACAGGTTTTGTCCCTCACTGCAATGGAGCCGCCAAAATCAATGAAGCCTGATGATATTCGCGATGAAAAAGTAAAAGTATTACGAGCAGTAGAGCGGGTAAAATCTGATGATGTCGTTATAGGTCAATATAAGAGAGGTATGATAAATGGTGAACCTGTTCCTGCATATGTAGATGAGGAAAATATTCCAAAAACATCTAAAACTGAAACCTTTGCAGCGATTAAATTCCTAATAAATAACGATAGGTGGAAAGGAGTTCCCTTCTACGTTCGAACCGGTAAGCGTCTTGGAAAAAAATATGCTGAAGTAAATATTGTTTTAAAGGACATATCATGTGACCTATTTTATAAGGATAATAAATCTCCAAAACAAAATGTTATAACTCTAAGAATTCAGCCCTATGAGGGCATATCAATATTCTTTAACTCAAAGCAACCAGGCCATGGAATGAATCTTGAACCTGTAATAATGGATTTCTGTCATAAATGTAAATTTGGGTTAAATACTCCTGAAGCATATGAACACTTATTATACGACATACTTATAGATGATCAAACTCTTTTTACACGTTGGGATGGAAATGAAACAAGTTGGAAAATAATTGATCCTATCTTAGATAATATTAGAAAAGGAAACAAACTTTGTCTATATTCTGCAGGATCATCTGGTCCAAAAGAAGCAGAAGAACTTCTTAAACGAGAGGGGAGAAAATGGATTGTAACCCCAGATTTATCACATAAGGATGAGTGGAAAAAATGAATATACTAATTGTTGCTATACTACTTTCAATAATTATTGGAATTGTACAATACTTTAGTGAGAGAATTTCAAATAAATGTGGTAGTTACTATACTCGTATAATATCGTTTTCAGCAGGACTTGCTATAACCTATCTTTTCTTAGATTTAATTCCTCAATTCAGTATCAACGTTGTAGAATTAAATGAAATATTGTTTGTATTTCTACTTGTAGGATTTACGTTTGTTCATCTTGTTGAGAAATATATCTATCAACATACATCAGAGGCACATATTGAAGAGCGACTCACAATAGAAAATCAAGCAACATTATTTCTGTATCATTTTATCATAGGGACGATTATTGTAGATTTTACAAGGCATGGACTAAATCAGGTAATCCTCTTTTTTATTCCAATTGTTATATTTACTGCTGTTAGTACCCTACCAGTTAAACAACACGTCTCAAATAAGGTTAACTTTTTCGTTGCATTATCCACTTTATTTGGGGCGATTTTTTCAGGTTTCATATTTACTGAGATAAGCCCATTTATACAAACTGCTCTTCTAGGCTTTATTGTTGGGGGTCTATTGTTTTCTGTTATACGACATTCTATTCCTAAAGGTCGTGAAGGAGAACCCTTGTATTTTATACTTGGAGTTTTGTTATACGCATCTATAATTATCGCGAGTTGGAATTTATGACATTAAAAAAAACAATAATACCTGCGATCATTGCAAAAACGCAAGAAGAATTTGAGACTCGAATTTTAAAAGTAAAAGACTTTGTAGATTTAATTCAACTTGATTTTATGGATAATAAGTTTGTTCCTAATAGTTCGATTGATTTTGATTTTGAACTGCCAAAAACATCGTGTCAATTTGAAGCTCATTTAATGGTTGCAAACCCCAAAGATTGGATTTCTAGATATGGCGAGACGGTCGATACAGTACTAGTGCATTACGAATCAACTCATAGCCATAATCAAATTATTGATGAAGTAAAAAGTAAAGACAAAAAAGTTGGATTTGTTTTGAACCCTGAGACTCCCGTTAGTAAAATCTTCGACTTTCTTGATAGAATCGATCAGGTATTAATAATGACGGTAAACCCTGGGTTTTATGGAAGTCCATTTTTGCTAGAAATGGTTGAAAAAATTAGAGAATTAAGAAATCAGAAACCTAAGTTGGATATAGAGGTTGATGGCGGAATTACCAAGTCTACGATTGAGCTTGTTGATAAGGCAGGGGCAAATATGTTTGTTTCAGGTTCTTATATTATTAAATCAGAAAATGTTAAGGAGGCAATAAATAATTTAAAAAGTAAATTGGGGGAGTAGAATTTGGCAGATGAGAAAGAATTAGAAATTATGGCTAATAAATTAAGAATTGAATCTATGAAATCAACAACTGCCGTTGGTTCTGGCCATCCAACGTCATGTATGTCATGTGCTGAAATTATGAGCACTCTATTTTTCGACGAAATGGGTGCCGAAGATGAATTTATTCTATCAAAAGGCCATGCAGCTCCTATCTTATGGGCAGCATATGCTGAGACAGGATGTATTCCAGTAGAGGATTTAAACACTCTTAGAAAAATTGACAGTATCCTCGAAGGACATCCAACGCCTAAGATGCCGTCTATTCGAGTTGCAACTGGTAGTCTTGGACAAGGTCTTCCAGCTGGAGTTGGAATGGCACTTGCAAAAAGACTTGGTAAATCTAGAGATAAAATTTATGTTCTTCTTGGGGATGGTGAATGTGCAGAGGGATCGGTTTGGGAGGCAGCCAATACAGCATCATATTACAAATTGAATAATCTTTGTGCAATAGTTGACGTCAATAGACTTGGTCAGTCAGAGCCAACAATGCATGGACATGACGTCGAGAGATATAAACAAAAGTTTGAAGCATTTGGTTGGGATGCAAAGGTTATCGATGGTCATCATGTACATGATCTATTAGATGCTCTTCAACAGGCTAGATCTAGTAAGAAGCCATTTGCCATAATTTCCAAAACATTCAAAGGTAAAGGTGTCTCTTTTTTGGAGGATAAGGAAGGATGGCATGGAAAACCCCTTTCAGATGAACAGCTAGAAAAAGCTTTGAAAGAAATTGGACCAGCTGAGATTACTTTACCATCTAAGGTACAATGTCACACTCCGATGGATCATACATTTACTTCTTATGAAATGAACAAATATGCCATTGGTGATATGATTGCTACTAGAGTTGCTTTTGGAAATGCACTTGTAAAACTTGGGGAGAAAAATAGAAACGTAATAGCAATTGATGCTGATGTGAAAAATTCAGCAATGACTATTGGTTTTTTTAATGCATATCCTGAAAGAGGATTTCAATCTTTTATTGCCGAGCAAAATATGGTTGGTATGGCAATTGGTTTCTCTGCCATGGGTTACATTCCTTTTGTAGCTACTTTTGCTACTTTCTTAACTCGTTCTCATGATTTTATCAGAATGGGGATGTATTCTATGGCGAACATCAAATTTGTGGGTTCACATGTTGGAATTAGCATTGGTCCTGATGGTCCTTCTCAAATGGGTCTTGAGGATATTCCTATGTTTTTAAGTTTACCAACTGCCACTGTTCTTTATCCATGTGACGCTGCTTCAACTGAACATCTTGTGTGCGAAATGACTAAGAAGAAAGGCATATCATATCTGCGGACGACAAGGGAAAAAACTCCGGTAGTTTATGATAATTCTGAAGAATTTCCAATAGGGGGCTTAAAAGTATTGCGAAAAAGCAAGAATGATTCTGCCTTAATAGTCTCAGCTGGTGTAACGCTACACGAGGCTTTGAAAGCCCATGATATACTGAAGAAGAAAGATATTCTTGTGAGAGTTATTGATCTCTATTCATTACAACCATTTGATGAGTCATCTTTGATTGAAAATGCAAATAAATGCAATAATAATGTAATCGCGGTTGAGGATCATTATTGTAATGCTTTAGGATCTCTCATCTCTAAGGCTATAAAAGATGTCCATTACCTTTGTGTTACAGATATTCCTCGATCAGGTAAACCTGAAGAATTACGTGAGAAATATGGTATTGATGCAGCTGCCATTGTTAGAATGACTAAGCAAATAGTTTAGATAAGTTAATATTAGTAATTGAGTTTAAAAGTAAAGGATCGTTTCAAAAATTATGTTGTTGGGGAGAGTGGAAAAGTTTGTTAAAAAATAATGGGCGATAATATGAAAAAATATGAGGTTGTTGTAATTGGTAGTGGCTCTGGTGGAGAAATTGTTGATGCAGCATTATCACAGGGTTTCTCTGTGGCCTGGATTGATAAAGGTCCATTGGGTGGAACCTGTCTAAATGTTGGATGTATCCCTTCAAAGATGTTGATTTATCCAGCAGATAGAATTGTAGAGATTCAGGAAGCAGAAAAACTTGGGATAAAAGCAGAGATTAAAGATATTGATTTTGGTGCGATAATGAAGCATATGCGGGAGCCTATTCGTGAGAGCCACGAACATATGGAGCAGGGGTTACAGAATACAGAGGACTTTACGTACTATAAAGGTGTTGGACATTTTATTTCAGATTACACATTGGAGGTAAATGGAGAGCAAATTCAGGGCGATAAGGTCTTTATCGGTTCTGGGGCACGGCCATTAATTCCTCCGATTAAAGGTATTGAAAATGTTGATTATCTTACAAATGATACGGTGTTTAATCTTACTAAAAAACCTGAGAGCATGGTAATTATTGGTGGAGGTTATATCGCTGTTGAGTTTGCACATTTTTTTGCTGCCATGGGTACTAATGTAACGATTTTGCAGAGAGGTGCAAGACTTGTTAAGAATTCTGAACCAGAGATTTCTGATTTGTTAAAAAAACAGATGGAGAAACGTATGAGTATTTACACAAACACAGAAGTACTTGAAGTAAGGAAAGACCAGAACAATTACACTGTTATTGGTAGAGATAAACTCAGTGGTAAAGAAACATCTGTAACTGCAGAAAAAATATTAATAGCTGCTGGTAGAAAATCTAATGCTGATTTGTTAAAAGTTGAAAATACTGGTGTGGAAACAAATCAACGAGGTTATATTAAAGTTAATGAGTATCTTGAAACAAATA
Organism: Thermoplasmatales archaeon; assembly: GCA_023140035.1. Lineage (GTDB taxonomy): Archaea > Thermoplasmatota > E2 > DHVEG-1 > DHVEG-1 > JAGLML01. Next base: position 4,383 of record JAGLML010000005.1, on the reverse strand, counting down.
AGAAGAATATCTGGGCTTTTGGTGATGCCACTGGCAGATATATGTTTAAGCATGTCGCAAATGAAGAAGCAAGTATAGCGTGGCGTAATGCAGTTAATGATCAAAAAACACCAATTGATTACAATGCTGTGCCTTATGCCGCATTTTCTTATCCTCAGATTGCAGCTGTTGGTCTTACCGAGGAGGAAGCAAGAAAAACGCACCAGATTCTAGTAGGGCAAGCAAGGTATAGTGATGTTGCAAAGGGTGAAGCGATGGTGGAACTAGAAGGTTTTACAAAAGCAATAATTGATAAACAGGATGGTAAGATTCTCGGTTTTCATATAATCGGGCCATATGCACCGATTTTAATTCAAGAAGTTATTAACGCGATGGCTCTTGGTGGTCAAATTGGTTATATTGGTCAAGGTATGCATATTCATCCAGCACTGTCTGAATTGATCCTGCGAACATTTGGTAATCTAAGAGAACCATAAATGTAAAGTTAGAATCTCAACAATTTCTGATGCTGTAACCAATACAATTTATTCTGTGTATTTTTATGTAATGTAATTGCTTGTATTCGATCGATCAAACCCATAAACTAGCTCAATCGCTGGAATTTTCTTCGGCGGTAACCATCCATAATTGGGATATACAAGATTTGGGAAAAACTGTCTCATATTTATGGATAATTGAGTAATGACATGCTTTTTCCCAAAATTATCCTTACTAATCTCATAAGTTTTGCGCTCTGTCGTTCGTTCATCAAGAAAACCAAGAGAATGGATGTATTCGTGCAACAAAACGTGAAAGACGTACGGTTTAAACAACTTCAGATTTGTGTCAATGATCCGTCGAATAGGTGTTTTATTTACTACGATGATATTAGATGACATAGGGTAATATGCGCCGATGAATCCATTGGGTGAAGTTCCCAATTCTTGCAAGCCCAACATTAAACCAGCACGTGAACGCCCCTCACTCTTCCTTACTGCTTCTTTTACGCCTTCGAAGGTTTCTATAAGATCCTGCTTGATATCAGCTTCATTTACCATGTTTTCGTTCATTCTAATATTAGGTAATTAACAATTGTTAATAATATTTTCGGCGTTGTACAAAAAATCGTTTCAACAGACATTTTTATCCAATTAGTCGGACCCTGAAAATGAAGCCAGAATATAAGCAATTTATAAATATATAATAAGATACTGACATTGTTTGGGTAAAAAAATTGGAAATAGAAAAATATGAGTGTAAAAACTGTGGAAAAATTGTTCGAGTACAAGATGGAAAAGTCCCTTCATGTTGTGATAAACCAATGGAGAAATTACCTCTAGATATCTGTACTCAGCCTGTACATGCAGAACACGCACGGCCGATGGAAGACGAAGATGCATGTGATGATGGACGTGCAGGAGAATAGAAAATCCATTAGATAAATTGTTCAAATCGATCCTTTTTTGCCTTACAAATCGGGCAGATTTCAGGAGGTTCGTCTCTGCCACATAGGTAGCCGCAGACTCTGCATCTCCATACCGGTTTTGAAAATGAAGAATTACTGCCCATAGGTTTTGTTTTTATCTTCGCTCTTTTATCTTTGTGAGGGCGACGTTCAGGTATAGGTTTTATTTCTTGCGTTCCCTCTAAAACTTTCTTAGAAACATAAAGTGCACAGTAACACATTCCATGTTCATTTAAATCTGCATCGCGGTAGTCACAAGGACATATGATATCAAGATCCTCAGACTTATCTCCAGATGCTAGTCTACAGGGACAGGCCCAATAGCCATACCTTTGCTCATTAACTAACAAACCTTTTACAAGGTCTTTAGTAAATTCTACATCAGGGTTAAGATGATACCCTGAGGATTCTGCCTCTTGATTTAACTTCCCATATAACTTGTTTACTTTTTCTGCATTAACCTCGACGTCCCTACTCATACCCCTAAAGCCTCTTTTATCTTCTCTTCTTTAAATCCAACAATACACTCTTTATCATTTATCACCAACGTGGGAAAGGAACAACGAGGATTCCACTTCATTATCTCCTTCTCAGTCGTTTCCTTTTCATCCCCCACCAGATGATCCACATAAATAAAATGATATTCAACACCTAAATCATCAAGAAGCTCCTTCGTTTTCTTACACCATGCACACGTGCTTAAAGCATAGAGCATTATCTTACCTTTATTTTCTCCTTTAATATGCCCTATTTTCATATTTTTTATACCTCCTCATACATGTTTATATACACAAATTTATCTAAAGGAATTCTTTCTGGTCTTTTATTTTCAGCCTCAGCCTGTTTATCTGAAAGAATTGGACTAATTTTTTCAGAATGTTTACCAACAATTACCAAAGTAACAACATTATGGTCATCAGATATACCAAGAATCTCCCTGATCTTCTTTGGACTATAACCTGCTATGGGATGTGCCACAAGCCCAAGCTCTGTAGCCCTCAAAATTAATGATCCTGTAGCCATGCCTGTATCAAACAAGTAATATTCTCTATCACGGATAACGCAGTCATCCTCTTTTTTACTGAATACTACAATTATCATAGATGCATCATTTGCCCATTCATTACCTGGAGATAAAGCTTCATGCATCTCCTTTAAAACCTTTGGATCATAGACAAACATACCGCCAAGGCTGATTATTAAAACAAGATGCCGTAAGTCGTGCACACTCTGCAAGATCATATATGAGTTCCTCTGTTATCTCAACGGGTTCTAACGAACGATACGCTCTCCTTTTTATTATAGCTTGTTTTACATCCATAAATATGCCTCATATCTTTTATGCATATCCAGTTATCCCCGGGTCAATCCAAGTTGTATTTTTAACACATTGTGAGCCATGTTGAAGTGTTTCCTCAATAGTCTTCTTAAGTAAGGTTGGATATATTGCGCCAACAAGTTCCTGGATGGGCTTTCCCTTGCAGAAAAATTTGAAGGTAGGTGTACCCATAATCCCATATCTCCCAACAATAGTTGGGTTATCCGTTACATTAACTTTAACAAAAACTACCTTGTCTTTAAACTCATTAGCATATTTCTCAAAATGTGGTTCCATTGCCTGACAATGTGGACACGAAGTACTGTAAAACATTACCATAACAGGTTTTTCACCTTCTTCAACACTTTTCTCCCAGTTAGCATCGTTTAACTCAATAATATCCTGAGTATTCATATGAAACACCCACTATTCTAAGGTTAAACATTATTTTGAATTTATTTTTTTCTATGATTTGCAAAATAATTCTAGTTCTGAATATATTTATATAATTTCTGATCTTCTTATATTCTGATTTTATGAAAAAAATTCTCTTTATCTGTATAGAGAATGCATGTCGAAGCCGGATTGCAAAAGGATTCGCTAACACATTAACGGCAAACGCATGGACAGATAGTGCTGGTATAAAGCCAGCAGAAGAAGTAGATCCCAATGCGATTAGGGTAATGAAAGAAGTTGACATTGATATTAGCCAAAATAAACCGAAGATGTTGACATTTGGTATGAATAATGAGTTTGATTATATTGTAACCATGGGATGTATAAATGAATGCCCTACAATGCCCAAGGATAAGACTATTAATTGGAATATTGAGGATCCAAAGGGAAAATCTATTAACAAATAGGGGGGGTTTTCAGTTTCCTAGTCCTCCTCCTTGTCTAAACCTTTTTTCATTTTTTCGAATTGCCTTCATTCTGGATCTAATAATACCAAGGTTAATCTCGCCTTTCCCATATGCTTCCAAAAACGTTTTAGTATCAACACTGTAGATCATCGAATCACACATTTGATGATACTCAGAGCAAGCAGCATTTGTCACTTCATCAATCACCTTCATTGTAATTTCGGAGGTAAAATGAAAATCTTCTGAAAGAAACACATCAACACCATTTTTCAACGCAGAAACAAGGATACTACAATCATTAGCGATATCAGCAGCTTTTATCCCATGATGTTTTTCCATCGAAAGAATGCATTCTCTTCCAAAAGCATTAGATAGCAATCTGTTTTTGAAATCAATCATAGTAGCATGAGAACGCTTCCATCTTTTAATAGCAAGTTTATACATCAATGGCGTGATACGTCCCCAGATCCTCAACTGCTCCAACTCGGATACAACTGTAGAGGTAATGAAGCAAGGAACTAAATCATTTGCTAACGCTTTAATCACCTTATCAATTAACGGGTCATCTTTTAGCAAAAATGAAGTATCAAAAGAAACACTCCTAACTTGCATTAATATGAGTAAAACATGTTTTGTTTTAGTATTTTACTATGGTTGATTGTTGTTAAAATATTCATATTTTCAATGTTTTTATCTTGACAATGTCCGATATAAATCGAAAAGAGTGACCTTCTCTCAGGCATAAATGCCTGAGCTTC
>JAGLML010000049.1 GCA_023140035.1 Thermoplasmatales archaeon | reverse complement strand
CCAATAACAACGCAATCTACATGCTGTTTTGCTTCATCTGGCAATAGTGTTGCATGGTATCCTCCAAAAACAACAGTGGCACCTCTTTTCTTGAATTCCCTAGCAACCTCATATCCCCTAAGGGAGTTATATGTAAGACAAGAAATTCCAACAACATCGTAGTGCTTGTTGAAATTAATCCTCTCAAATCGCTCATCTATAATGTCCAATGAATGTTTCTCAGGAGTTATTGCCGCAAGTTGTTTAAGAGTAAGTGAAGGGTATGTGAATCTAGAGAATAAACCTATTTTAGCATTTGGATGTGGCATTACTAATAGTATTTTCATAGGACTTCTTTTGGTTATTTTTAATAATATGCTGATAAGATATAAACAATTATCGCTGGATTCCGTATATGGAAGTAGTAGATTAACGTTTTTCTATCGATGTTTTTCTTAGTCAATAGTCATTATTAATAATCATTAAATTTAAATATACTGTAAAGCTATATTAATGCATAAATGAAACTTCCATTAAAAATTGCTGTAGTAATAGTAATAGCAATTCTGCTAACATCATCAGTTTATGTCATTTTTTTCACTGGTGAAGATGTTGACAATAAACCTCCTACAATTGACGCTATTACTGGTGATGCAACAGGAGAAAAAGGTGAGTCAATTACTATTTCTGTGACGTTCTCCGATAATATTAATATTACCACTGCAACAATATATTATAAAATCGCAAGTGCAGATAATTGGAGCTCTATGTCAATCTTAAGTGGAAGCGTTAATATCTACATTCCAAAAAATTCTGATGAAGATTGGTATTATTATGTGACCGTTGATGATGCTGCGGGTAATGGTCCTGTCGGTAATCCTTCTACTAATGGCAGTGTCTATTATACGATAACAGTCTCGGACAATGGTGATAACGGGGATGATGAGTTTGTTCATACGGTGTTTATAGAAGAAGCCACAGCTACTTGGTGTGCTCCTTGTACCCAAGTTGCTGCAATCTTACATGATTTGTATGAAACAGAAAATTATCAATTTCATTATGTAAGTATGGTTAATGATGTTAATGACGGAGCTAAGGAGCGTTTAGAAAACGATTACAATAATTTGGGTTTTCCAACGGTTTATGTTGATGGAGGATATAAAGTTATATTTGCTGCTGAAGATAAATCTGTTTATGAGAATATGATATCTGCTGCTTTGATAAGAAATACACCTAACTTACGTGTCTCTGTTAATGCGGAATTTGATAATGTTACTAACGAAATGACAATCGATATACTTGTTGAAAACGAGGAAAAGGAAACATATACAGGTCGTCTGAGAGTTTATTTAACAGAAATAACTTCTCGTTGGGCGGATCATGATGGCATCCCATATAGTTTTGGTTTCCTTGAGTATATAATAAACCAGGAGATATCTATAGGTGCTGGTGATAATGCTGTTATTCAGAGGACAGGAAAAATTTCAGATTTTGGATTTTTGAATTTAGACCCTGAAAATCTGAAGATCTTTGCAGTAGTTTTTAGTTCCGAAAAAAATCAAGGATATTCAGATCCGCCAGACAATCAAGAGCCATTTGATGCCTACTATGCTGATGCTGTGAATGCTACCGTTTTAGTTCCGGGAGGGAACCAACCTCCGGGAGTGGGGATTAGCATCCCAGTGAAAGAAAATTGGCACTTCTGGGGTCGTCCGCTTTTTAAAACCTTATTTGGGAACAATACAATTTTAATTGGAAAAACCACAATTACTGCAATTGCTGAAGATGACTCCAACATTGAAAAAGTTGAATTTTATATCAATGAAAATCTTAAAAGTACTGTAACTCAAGAACCTTATGAATGGAGTCTTAAAAGAGTTGCATTTATCAAACATATTCGGAGATTTACAATAACGGTAAAAGCATACGATGATACGGGAAAAACGGCGTCTACAAGTATCGATGTTATATCATTCAGACTATAAAAAATCAATAGCTCTATTTTGAGGGAAATAGCCTCCTCGCATTCATATTAGCAATAGCATTTCGTGCTAAAACAAGGAAAAATGGAAATAATCCTAATCTTAAACTCTTGATTACTCTTTTCACAGTATATGAAGTAGAATAAAATTCAGCATACATTTTTCTTACACCCTGTAATAATTCTTCAGGGGTCATGTTTTTTGGTTCAAATACTACATTTTTCATAGTATATTTTGACCAATCCCTAGTTAATATTCGTCCTTCTTTCTCAAATTTTTCGAATACAGGCGTACCAAGAAAAGGCGTCAATATACAGAAATCTACAACATCAATCTCCAATTCTTTTATCGTTTTAAGGGTTTCATCAAAAACTTCTTTCGTATCAGCGTCAAAACCAAACATAAAAGAGCCTATAACAGCCATTCTTTGGTCATGTATATTTTTCACAGCCCGGGAATACTCCTTCACCCGGTTTCTTGTCTTACCGATTTCATCAATAGTTTTCTGAGTGATAGATTCAAATCCAATGAGCCAGGAAACACAACCCGCCTCTTTAGACAAGCGAACAAGTTCTTTGTCATGTGCTAATACATCCGAGTTACCGCTACAAAAAAATTTTTTGTTTAATCCTTTCATTTTTTTAAATAACGATTTGCTATAACCCGGGTTTATTGTGAGAGAACTATCATAGAACATTATTGTTTTTTGTGGCAAGGATTTTATTTCAGCTATTACCTCATCCACAGGTCTTGTGTAAAACTGTGAACCTCCAGGGATATTTGCTTCTGGACAAAACTCACACCGATATGGACATCCCCTTGTTGCTTCAATTGCACCTGTAATAACAAAACCAGGTAGATCAACATTTGTTGGAGGGATTTTTATTGAATTGTCATATTTTGCAGGTTGATAGATTGGCTTTAATTCGTTATTCTCAAAATCGTCCAACAGTTTAGGCCAGTTGATTTCACCTCTTCCGATTAATACACTATCTGCATGTTTTTTGGCTTCTTCAGATAGAACTGAGGGGTACCAACCACTTAGTACAACTGGGATATCTTTTTTTCTAAATGTATCTGCAATTTCATAGGCTCGAGGGACACTTGAAAAGTTAAAATTTATAAGAACAATATCATACTTCCCATTAAAATTGATATCAGAATATCTCTCATCAATAACTATAACAGAGTGTTTTTTAGGGGTGATGGCTGCCAATTGGCGAGTACATAGTGTAGGAAGAATAGAAAACATATTTAATTGTAATTTTTCAAAGGATTTTAGCTTACCACCCCCTATCCAAAAGTTTTCTATTATTAATATTTTCATTATGTTCATTCTAATATGGGAGACACATATTTAAGTCATATTACATTTAAATAACCCAAAAACATCTGCTTGTGAAAATATGAATCCTTTCAAAAACCCAATTTTCATATCAAAGGTTCTTAAAAGTTATTTATTTGATATCGACAGACTTTGGAGGCTGAATGAATATGATTTACAGAAATATCGGGATAAGCATTTAAAGAAAATGGTTAGGTTTGCATATACGGTACCAGTTTATCATGATAAATATAAAAAAGCAGGGGTTCATCCAAAAGACATCGAAGGAGTAAAGGACATTAAAAAACTGCCGTTGATTTCTAAAGATGAAATTAAAAAATATTATCCTGAAGGAATTATATCGCCTAAATTTCGTAAAGGGCAACTAATTGAAGTTACCACTTCCGGGACAACTGGAAAATCTCTTTCTATTTATGTTGATATGTTTGACATAGTAATGGGGCTATTTGGATATATTCGAACTTTAAAAGAATATGATATTAATTGGAGAAAAGACAAAATTACTATAATTGGAGATTTCGCCCCACACACTGTAGAGAGTGGATATATTAACAGAGGTTTGATCCCAAATCTTAAGCTTGATTTTCTTTTAAAAAATATTCAGTGGTTAAACACTAACGACAAACCAAGTAAACTAATTGAAGAGATCGATCGTTTTAAACCAGTATTTATAGGTGGTTATGTCGGAATGCTTGGCCATCTTGCATTATTAAAGGAGAAAGGGCATGGTAAAAACATTAAACCAAAATACATAGCTTCAACCGGTACTGTGTTGGATAAACATCTTAGAAAATTTATTGAAGAAACATTTGATGCATTCGTTTTTGAAGCCTATGGAGCCACAGAGTCTGGACCAATTGCGTTTCAATGCAGAAATGGAAAATACCATATTATGTCTGATCTTGTGTATCCTGAATTTTTGAAAGATGGAAAAGAGGTTTCTTCTGGAGAGCCAGGCAATTTGGTTATTACAAAGTTATTTGGAAATGGAACACCTATTATTCGATATGATGCAATTAATGATATTGTTGCTCCGCTTTATGAAAAGTGTGATTGTGGATTATCAGGTGACTTAATCACAAAGATTTATGGTAGAGATGATCTGTCACTTTTGTTGTCTGATGGTAAATTATTGCTTCCATCTTCTTTTGGAGAGATTTTCAGTAAAATTCTATATGAATTAAAAGCAAATAAGATTAAAGGTGTTAAAATAATCCAACAAAGTTTAACCAAAATTGAAATTCAAGTTGTAATAGATGAAGAACTAAGAAATTTGGGTCCATCTGTTGAGGAAATATTTTCTATTTTGAAACAAGGTTTCCAGGAAAAAGTTGGTCCACAAGTTGAAATATTTACAAAGGAAGTTAAAAAAATTGATAAACAAAAACCTCGTATTATTTCAAAAGTAGATCGAAGTAAACTAAAAATTACTGGATATGTCTGAAATTCTACAAGATTAAAGTTGAGGGTTTCATCAATTGATTAAAAAATAGTGTTAATATAAAATAGTTTCTTCCATAAAAACAGATCATTGAATGCATTTTAAATTTTTAGTATTTAGAAAATATTATAAAATAAAACTGGCATGGGCAGTTGGTGGATGTCAAGTTTAGAACCCCTCCTTGATATGATAGAGCGATACAAAGGCATTCATCCATTCTTGCGCTGTATCTATACTTGCATTATATGGCCATCGATTATAAAACAGTTGTATTCGGTGTTTCAGAATCCCAAACCATTGTTCAATAGGGTTTCGTAAACCAAAGGTTACATGTTCCCAGTTTGCATGTAATCTTTCAAGTGCAGGTTTATACCAAGGCCCTCCATCCACAAGAATCTTTGGATTACTCTCACATTTTTGTAATGCTTGCTTCAGGAAGCTGTAGGCTTCCAGTGAGCATCGTCCTTGAGTGATCCACACTCCAAGGATTTCCCAAGTGTCAATATCAATAGCTGCCCAAAGAAGATGCCATTTTCCATGAATTTTAATTTTTGTTTCATCAACAGCAATAACTTCCCGATATCGTTTTTCAACAGTGAACAATGCACTTGACTTATGATGCCACAATCGAACACTTTCATGGCTTATTGGTTCAAACGATGATAATACCATGCTACAATTCCGAAGAGACAATCCAAGATGATACAACAATATTCCAAGTGCTCTGATTCTTAATGGTGTTCGATTTCTTTCAAAAACATTTTTAGCTTCTAACAATTCCTCTATATGTGATAGCATCCCATCCATGTTTATACCCAAAAAAGGATGGATGCTATCATATTTTAATTCTTAACTTGACATCCACGGCAGTTGTACCAAAAATTATTTAAGATAGCAGACATTAATATATTAACATACGTTAATAGGGGAAATAATAAAATGAAAGTAGTATTATGTATTGGTGATGTATGTATTCCTGAGAAATGCCCTGTTGTCGATGTGCAGGATGATAAAGTAATAATCGGTGAGAAAGATAACATTTGTACATTAACAAGAGAGCAATTCGACATACTCAAAGAAAAAATTAAAAACAATGAGATCTAAGTTGAAGGGAAAAATTCCTTCTTAATTTTTTTATTTTTAGAAAATTTTAGTCTGGTTTGTATCCCGGAGAGTTTTCGTTATAGAGTTCAATACTATTTAGTATAATATTTGTTAATAATTCTATTCTTTGTTCATCATTGTAGTGTGGGTCAAGAATTCCATATACAGTATTATAGTATTCTTCAATAATGCCACGATTATACCCTAAAGTAATCGTTGTAAACATAGGCACCGCGTTATCACCGTCGATATCGTATATTTTCTGGGATTCAAGCAGCTCTCCCTTTGCATGATCAGAGTTGATATGAATAAAAGTGACATCTGTTCCATTGAAGTTAACTGTTTTATAGAAAATATCTTCTTTTTCGAATGTTACATTGAAAATTTCCATTAATAGAGGTTCCATATCGTCACAATAAGCGCATACATCTGTTCTATATGCAAGGAACAATGGACCAGTATTAGTAAGATTTTCTATGACAAAATTGAGATGATCATTATCATTTGCAGTTTCGAAGGTGAAATCTAGAGATATTATTGGATCTAGTTTTATGCAGCTTAGGCATATAACAGATACTATTCTTGAGTGCACTTCATCATAAACATCTGTGAAAGCAAACATTCCTCCTAACGATCCAGAAATTAAAACCAATGCAATTATCTGTAAAGCTAATATCTTTTTCATTTACACCCTCTCAAATTTTATGATATTCTTAGGACAGTTATCAACACATTTACCACATAGAATACACTCAGGATCCCTATGCATGTCTGGGACATCAATTCCCATAGGACACACTTCTGAACATAAATCACAGTGTATACATTCTTTTTTATCTACAGAAATGTATAAAAAACTAACCTTATTAAATGGTGCTAGTAAAGCACCTACCGGACAGAAATAACGACACCATCCGCGTTCAACGATAAAAATTAACACAAGAAAAAGAATAAAAATAACAAGAGCTACATAGAAGAATGCACTTGGCATGTACTCACCTGGATTTAGTATCATTATAGGTATTGTGCCAGTGAGTATACCAACTGGGCATATATCAGTAAACATAAATCCTACTATTATCGGAGTTACAACAACTAGACTGATAAAAACAAAATATTTTGTATATCTTAAATATCGTTCAATCTTATGCTGGCCGAGTTTTTTGATAAATGGGAACTTCCTTTTAAGAATGCGTGCTGAACCTCCAGTAACTCGTTGTAAAAAACCAATAGGACACGCCCAGCCGCAAACGGCTCTACCAGTTAAAACACCGATGGTACCAATTATCAAAAGAGGATATGTTATCAATTTCCACTTAAATTCACCTTTGAATACACCGACTTCAATAGCACGTAAAGGACAAGCAGATGTTGCAGCTGGACATGCGTTACAGTAAAAAAA
>JAGLML010000048.1 GCA_023140035.1 Thermoplasmatales archaeon | reverse complement strand
TTGCAATCGTTGTTTTACCGCCTCGTCAATTCTTTCCAACTGATGATGTTTCCATTCACTTTTAACTATGGATAGTTTATCCATTTTTTCTGCATCGATATTTAGTGTATGATATGAGCCCAGATCCTGAGGGCCTTCCTCTATTGTTCCATGCACTCGTAGTCTATCTGAAAATTCATGAAAACTTATTTTTTCAACTCTTATACCGAGCTTCATTCGTTTTTTTTCAGCTTTTTTTGACCGTATCTTATCATCTTTTTGCTCATCTGTTCTAAAAGTAACAGCACGTATTAGGTCTCCTTCTTCTATTACATTATATAAATGCCAAATGTCGTCGAGGTTTTCGGGAATGAGTTTTATTTCACCTTTCCTGAGATCTTTGAAGAGTACTTTCATATCCGCCACCTATTTGAATTCAAATCCTATGGTTTTGACAATATTTATATCTCCTGGTGGAAGAACTCGTTCAATATCCGGTGTAGAAGCGTTAAACACCTCGGATAGTTTACTAGCTACAACACTTTTTTTAGTAACTCCAGATTTCAAAATAACATATTTATCTGATCTTGCTTTCACTGATTCTAGCGGGCCCCCCATTACCTTATTTGTATCATTAATTTCGATTTCTCCAACTGCGACTTCTATTTTGCATTTATAGTAGTTTCTTTTTCCACGGATAACAAATGCACCTTTTGGCAGAAATTCTCCACTTTGAGGAGTCTTGCTCACCTGTTCAGGTAAAACCCAATAGGCTTGCGCTTCGCCAAATTGTCTCCAGGCTTTTGAGTAAGAAGCTGCAAACAAACATGCTTCCTCGAGTGTTTTTTCAGATATTGAGGTTTTCTTATCATTTATGTCCATGCTTTTAACTACACAACTTGGAGCACCATGAATGTCAGCATGCACATATCTATCACCTCCTTTGAGATATTTTTTTACTATCTGCTCATTGCTCTTTGCATCTTTACCTGCTATAACGATGTTTCCCCCTGTTGATATAAACCATCTGAATCGCTCAAACCAAAATTGTTTTTCACTTTTGATTTCTTTTTCTTTTTTAATAGTATCTTTTTCTTCCAATGTTTTAATTTCATTTTTTGTGTTCTTTAACGCTTCTTGCACACCCTTTAATTTCTCTCGAAATTTTTTACTAGCACGATATGCATTTTCTGCGTTTTCTGAGACAGTTTTACGAAAATCTAGTTTCACTTCTCTTGTTTTTCTCTTATCATCTTGCAACAAAACAATAAGTTCATTTGATGTAGGATCGAAATTTTTTACCATGTCTTTCTCGTTTATCCGTCTAATTTTCTCTTCTTTCTCTTTTTGTTGTAGCAGAAGAGTAATATCCTGTAGTAGTTCTTGACATGATTGAAAGTTTAGATAGATAATATCTCCTTCGATCTTTTTTTGCACGATTTTCTTCTTGAAATCATCCATAGTCTGTCTCTGTTGTAGTAACTGCCTTTGCAATTTCTCGATTTTCATCTGATGCTTACTCTTTTCTTGTTTTTTTGTTTTTCTTACATCAACAAATTCCTGAAGCCCTCTACTGAAACTATCAATTTTAACAAATTCACTTTCTGCATAACTTTGAAATGGTATCGGTAGAATATCTATTGTTTTCCCCTCTTTTTTTACAAATGTTGGCCGGAATGTTTTTTCTTTAAAAATATCTAAAAACTTTTTTAGGGTAACATAAATTTTTTTGATGGACTCGTCACTTAATTCTTGTATCTGTGTGTTTTTATCAATATCAGCTCTAAAGCATATCTCCTCAGCATACGCGCCACCTAGATTGGCCTTTACAGCTAAAGTTCTTACGAGATCCTTTTTACTTTTTTTCAACAAATCTATAAATTCTTCTTGGTCTAGATTAAAAGGATTAATCTGAGATGGGGGTGAAACATAGACTTCATGAGATTTTAATGTTCGATGCGCCCAATGCTGTTTAATCAGTGGCAATATTATTTTTTCATCGGGATCTAATAATATGATATTTCCATTGGCAAAAAGTTCGAAAACGAGGGTGTAATCTCCCTCTTTCTTTGCGATCTTAAACTTTATTATTCTATCAAATTCATGTTGAACTATTTCGCTAATTCTTCCATTCAATAAATATTTACGTAGAGTCATTGCAAATGTTGAGGGTTTTTTTGGAACATCAAACTTTTTTTGTGTTCTAAACAATAGCTCGCCATTTCTAACAAAAATGATTTCTTTTTGCCTTATCTTTTTATTGTTTATTCTAATAAGTAACTCGTCACGAGTAAGTTGATATATTTTATCTATGTAACTTCCCTTGAGATCTTGCAGTTCTGAAACAATTACATAGATGTCAAATGATGATAATCCTCGTTTCATTGTTCTAAAACATTATATGTTTAACCATTAAAAAGGAATGGGATTTTCTCTTCACTTAATCTACATCCTTATTAACAAATCACAGATGGTTTTTTGGACGGGGTAGAGGTACCCCTCGTAAAAGGAGAGATAGGATGCACGGGAATGAAAGAGGTACCTCATTTTTAGGAGGAAGAGTTGTAAACTAGCGTGTTCTTTGGGATGGTGGAATCATAGAGATGGGATTCTTTTAATTCTGGTGTACGCAACATATGGGTTATACTCCCCCAAGTTTTACTTGCTCAGCATAATTTGTATGTGGATTGTAGAGATCGCGCTTAGTTGAGGTGACTACTGAGCAGATGATAAGTTCCTTCATATTTTATCCCTTCACCATTTCCGCCATGCAATTATGCTTGGCAAAACCCAGATGAATTAATCGATATATAAATTTTTCTGTCTTTGCATGGCATAAGTGATAATCAAAAACGAAATGCATAAATAGTGATATTTTCATCCAATTTTGTGGAAAGTTATCAAAAGGAACTGGCCTCAATCAAAAGTATTCTCAAGAAGAATCCTAGAGGCATGACTGTATCGGATATATCAAGAAAAATGAAGATCAATAGAAATTCTGTCGCAAAATATTTGGATATTCTCTTGATTTCAGGACATGTGGAAATGGTTACTTTTGGTCCAGCAAAAGTATTCTTTCCATCTAGAAGGATTCCCTTATCGACCATGTTAAATTTTACATCAGATTTTATAATACTGCTGGATAGAGATCTTAAAATCATACAGGCAAATGAAAATTTTCTAAGCCTGATGGATATTGAACGTGAATCCATTCTAGGCAATAGAATCAATGATTCTGCAAAAGCATTTTTTAAAATTCCAGAAGTATTAACAAACATAAAAAATGCACTAGATGGAAAAGAAACAACAATAGAAACAAGTGTTCAAATTGGATCCGAGAAATTTTATTTTAAAATAAAACATATTCCAACGACTTTTGATGATGGGAGACCAGGAGTAACCTTGATTATCAAGGACATCACTGAGCAACAAAGAATAGAAAGAAAAATGACACAGGCAGTCAGAGAATGGGAAACAACATTCGATTCAATAACAGACATGATCTCCATTCATGACAAAGATTTCAATATTATTAAGATAAACAAAGCTTTTGCTGAATTTTTACAAGATAAACCCGAGAAATTCATTGGGAAAAAATGCTATGAGATAATCCATGGTGCAAAAAAACCACATTCGAATTGTCCATGCCAACAAACACAATTAACAAAAAAATCCTTTATTGTTGAATTCTTTGAACCACATTTAGGAAAATATCTAGAGTTTTCAACATCTCCAATTATCGATGAAGAGGGAGAAATTTCTGGTTCTGTCCACATTATCAAAGATATAACTGAACGAAAGAATTTATGAAAAAAAGTTTATTTTTAGATAAGAGTCATTTGTAAAGAGGATAATATCCGAACTGTAATTAGTACTAGCAGTGTTAATATTGAGTTTGTTTTTAAGTCAAATATCCTTACCCATTCTAGTATAGCCAAAATTACATAGGACAAAATCAGAATTACAACAAGTTGAAGAATTATTACGCTAGCTGCATTCACTAAATTTGGGTACTCTCGATTGAGAATTAAATCCCATATAGTGGCAAAATAAGCCAATAATCCAATTGTTATCTGAGCCTTGATTAAATCTCTCATAAGGTATGGTCAGTATTTTTTTCTTTATAAAACTTTTTAACGGCGATCAAACCTTGATTAAATGAAGAAATTCAATATAAACTTGTTTTAATTGCTACTTTAACAGCCTCAATCATTGTCTCCAAATCCATGCCATCAGGGTCCTGAGAAGACAAAAGTGGAACATGAATAAAACCTGCTGTTGTAGAAATTTCATGCTCCTTAATATAACCTAACGTTCCATAAAATACAGCATTACACACATACAAACCAGCAAAAAAACTCTGACGTGAAGGAATTCCGGCCTCTCTTATCTCCAACACTATTTCTCTTGTATGAAGAGGTGATAAGTGAATAAAAGGACCACACGGATCTAACCTACGGGGGGTAAACCACATACTTTCATTACGGGGCAACCACTTTAGATTTATACCGCATTTTTCTACATTAATTTTATGTGCACTGGGAGAAAGACCCATGCTTATCACAAGCAATGGATTGTAATCAATAATAGCCTGAATGACAACTTCAACCGATTCATTAAAATTTACAGGTAAAATAATACCAATTATTTCAGCCCCTTCAATATTCTGCCCATCAAGTGTCTCAGCAATTAACTGAGAAGGGTTAATCTCGTAGATATCAAAAGGTTCAAAACCTGTAACCAAAACGATCGGCGTGTTAGAGGCAAATTCATTACCGGTATGAAAATTTGTAAAAGTAATACCGCATGCCAAAGGGGATGCAACAGTAAGAAAAATTGTTCCTACGATAACAATATTTCTAATTAACCTCATCTATGTTTTTTATATGTTAATATCATATAAAACTATTGCTGTTCTTTTTAATTGAAGGTAATTGATATCCAAACACCTACATAGTGTGTAATAACTATGACTAATAATGCGATAGCGAGATGTTCTAAAATTGATTTCCAGGGCTTTGATTTTCTTAACTTTGCAGTGTAGTAACTAAATATACCAATAAGAGAAAAACCCCAGATCAGGCTAATGGTAATTGCTGTTGAGAGTGACAGAAGTAGAATAGGAATAACAAAGGAAATTGAAAAAATAAATTTAGATAGGAGAGTAGAGATTGTTGACTCCCATATCTCCCTACTATTATGCTTACCCTCAGATTCCTCGCTGATATGAATGCCTACTGAATCTGAAAAAGCATCAGCTATCGATATGGTGATTATACCACCAATAATAACGATCCTTGAATGTGTTCCAGAATGTAAACCTACAATAAGTCCAAGTGTCGTAATTATTCCTGAAGTTAGACCAAAGCTAAATCCTGTTTTCAAAGAATGTCTCATCAAAACCGTTTAACATATTTAAATTAAATAAAGCTTTGTTAATCACAAATTTGTATTTATGGCTAATTCTAAAAAAATTACGTCAACCATTTGAGACAAAAAATAAGAAAAAATTTAATTCTTAAATCCATCCATAAAACATAAATTAACCAAGCTTATTAAACAGTTGGGCCATTAATGGCACACAAATTATGAAATGAATGAACCGATGAGAATTTGAGGTGGGTTAAGAAAGTTGAATGAAGATAATGAAAAAAAAGATATAGAGTACAAATTAATAAAAGGAAAGGCTCCCACTCTTTCCAAACGGAACATCTTTTTTATTGTATTTGCATTTTCAGTGGTTGCATTGATCTATTTTCTTCCTGCCCCAGAAGGTTTATCCTATAATGGAAAGATTATGATTGGTATTTTACTAATGGGAGGAATTCTTTGGGTTACTGAACCAATCCCATTAGCCGTTACTGGCCTTCTGATAATAATAATTCAGCCCATGTTGGGTGTTATGCCTGCAAAGGATGTTTTCTCATCATTTGGTAACCAAGCTGTATTTTTCTTAATAGGTGCTTTCATTTTGGCTGCTGCATTAGAAAAACATGGATTACATAAAAGAATAGCATTAAAATTACTAAGCTATTTTGAAAAGAGTCCTAAAATCTTTACTCTTGGAATAATGTCTTCTTGTGCATTTTTATCTTTTATAATGCCTGAGCATGGTGTAGCTGCCTTGTTTTTACCTATTGTAGTATCTATCTTAATTGCCATGAAGATAACTCCGAGGAAAAGTAATTTTGGCAAAGTTAGCATGTTATCGATTGCATATGGGTGTTCGATTGGTAGTCTAGGTACACTTGTGGGTGGTGCTAGAAATCCATTGACTATTGGTATGCTTTCTGACTTAAATCCACCAATAATTGTAACTTTTTTTGACTGGATGACATATTCAATGCCCATAGTATTTATTGCCCTACCTCTAGTTTGGATTGTTTTGCAAATCTCCTTCCCCATAGAAATTAAAAGCATTACAACAGCAAAAAAAGAGATCAATAATCAAGTAAGTATAGCAGGAAAAATGGGAAAACATGAAATAGTGGTTTCATGTATTTTAGGTCTGACTGTTTTTCTGTGGATTTTCTTTTCATCGCCACAATATTTTGGACTTGCGGTTATTGCAATATTGGGGAGCATCCTATTATTTTTCACAGGATGTATTACATGGAAAGACGTTGAAAAAAGGGTTCCTTGGGGAATTATATTACTATATGGTGGAGCGATAACGCTTGGAATTGGTATGCAAAAAACAGGTGCTGGAGCCTGGACAGCCCATTTCATGTTTGATGTAGCAGGCAACAATCCATATCTAGTTATATTCGGGCTAATTATTTTTACAATTTTGTTAACGAATATGATGTCAAATGTAGGGGCAGTAGCAATACTGCTACCTATAGGACTTGCAGTTGCAACTGAAATTCCTGGAGTGAGCCCTCTACTCGCTTCGCTAATAATAGCTCTTAGTGGAGGGTTAGCATTTATGTTTATTATAGCTACACCAGGTAATGCCATTGCCTACTCGTCAGGATATTTTTCAAGCAGAGACTTGCTCAAAGCAGGTGTTGTTGCAAATATTATTTGTATAGGAATTATCTTTATTGTAGCAATTATTTATTGGAAAGGAGTGTTGGGCCTATGAAAAATATAAATATTTTAGAGATGGTGGAGGTTGTTTATTACTATGTTTAAGAATATTTTAATCCCAATTTCTTCAGAATTTTATCAAAAAGAAGTAATTCAAACTGGAGCTTTTCTAGCTGAAAAATTTAACAGTACAATAACTTTACTGTATATAATAGAAGAAAAAACTTTAAATCAGACAGATAAACTTTCAGATGTTTATAGAACGACTCACGAAAGAGCGGAAACAAAGAAGGAGATAATTAGGAGGTATGTACAATCAGCGGATAAAATTATTTTTGATGACGCGGAACTTTTTTTCAAGAATAAAAACGTTGCTTTTGAAGAAGAAATAATAAATGGGGAATTCAGTACAGTCATAAAAGGCCAGCTAAATAAAAAGAAATACGATTTGATTCTAATGGGTTTTGAGAAAGAATGTTTGTTAAATTACCG
>JAGLML010000047.1 GCA_023140035.1 Thermoplasmatales archaeon | reverse complement strand
TTAGAGGACCATATGGAAATGGTTTCAAGATGCATGGAAAGCATATATTGTTTGTGGGTGGTGGAACTGGTGTTGCTATGTTGGCACCGGCGGTAGAGGAAGCAGTAAAAAACAGCATATCATCAACCGTAGTTATTGGTGTGAAAAACAAAAGCGAACTATTTTTTGAAAAACGATTAAAAAAGTGTGATGCAAAGGTAGTAATATCAACGGACGACGGCTCGGCAGGATGTAAAGGATTCGCCTCAGATGTAGCGAAAGATATTCTAAAAAAAGAGAAAATCAATGCAGTTTTAACATGTGGGCCAGAGGTGATGATGAAAACCCTTTTAGATTGTTGTAAAAATATTCCATTCCAAGCCTCCCTGGAGCGATATATGAAGTGCTCAATAGGAATCTGTGGACAATGTTGCATAGGCAAAGGTTTACGGGTGTGCACCGATGGTCCAGTTTTCGATGGAAAAACATTAAAAAAAGTTGAAGATTTTGGTGTATTTAGGAGAGATTCGACAGGTAAAAAAATTCAATTTTAGGATGAAAATATGCAAAATCGTAGAAAGGTAATCCTGATCGTTATTCTTGTAATTATTTCTATTATTCTAGCGTCTCTATCACTGATGAGCATGTTTGTACCTAGGTCTAATTCTTGGGCGAGTAGTGTTATGCAGATAGATAAACTACATGAATTGGGATTTGATGGCTCTGGCGTAACCATCGGCATTGTTGATACGGGAGTAGATAGCTCTCATCAGGAATTTGATAGCTCGTCATTTATTGCCTGGAATGATTCAATAAATCACGGTTCAACTTGTTATGATGATGACGACCATGGTACCCATGTTGCTGGTATCTTGGTATCTAAGGGATCATTTCAGGGACTGTTTTCAGGGATAAACATGAAAGGAATAACAAGCGGTGCGACATTAATCGTTGCAAAATCTATCCCTCGCAATCAATACATGTTTGGCGGTGGAAATGATAGTACCATTGCAGATGGCATACAGTTTTGTATTGATAATGGTGCAGACATTATCCTCTTATCAATGGGCATGAGTCCTGACGATGTTGACTTTGATGAAAACAGCAAAACTATAGGAAGAATCAATCAAGCTGTACAGAACGGCATTTTTGTTGTTATCCCTGCAGGAAACGATGGACAGGATGATGATGGTGATGTGTGTTTCCCAGCATTAATGGACAATGTTATAGTTGTAGGAGCACTGTCTAAAGGGAATTCTATCCTACCTTTTAGCTCAAAAGGACATCAATACCCAAGTACACAAAATCCAAATAAAAAGCCCGAGTTAGTAGCTCCAGGGGATGGAATAATGTCTACAAGGATTAATGGTGCATATGGAGAACTCAGTGGCACCTCACAAGCTACAGCATATGTTGCAGGAATTATTGCATTGCTTTTAGATGCTTATCCTGAATACCAGCGTGATGGAGCTAAAAATCAAAATGAAACGACGACACAATTATTCAAAGATGTATTTGCAAAAACTGCCGGAAAAATTAGTAGTTTGATGGGGAATGATAATGAATATAGTCATGATGATTTGTATGGTTATGGACTTATTCAAGCGTTCGAAGCATACAAAGAATTGGCAAAATATTAATGGAGATGTAAAAATGGGAGTATTTTATGATGAAATAAACATAAAGACAAATGGCGAAACAGACATTGTCGATATTACAGATGACATACAAAATACTGTCCATAAATCGAAACTAAAAGATGGCATAGCATGTGTATTTGTAGGAGGCTCAACTGGGGCCATTACGACCATTGAATATGAACCAGGTTTAATGAAAGATCTGCCTAGATCTCTTGAAAAAATAGCTCCAAAAGGTATTCATTATGATCACCATGAAACATGGCATGATGATAACGGACATTCACATGTAAGGGCAAGTCTCATGGGGGCAAGTATGACTGTTCCAATCAGAAATGGAAAACTACTTCATGGAACGTGGCAACAAATCGTTTTTGTAGAACTAGACACAAGACCTAGAAATAGAAATATAATAGTACAAATAGTTGGAGAATAAGTATCTACCACTTGTTATGGTGTACCCTTGAACTGTTGTATCTATCCTCACTGGGTTTTTGTTCAGCTGGAAATCCAAGTGATATCAACGAAAGAGGAATGACATGTCCCGGGATGTTTAACAACTTCCTCATACCAACAATTCGTTCTTCTCTTGGATACACCCCAAGCCAGCATGCGCTCAGTCCTCTTGCATGAGCTGCGATAAGTATATTTTCTGTTGCTGCTGAACAGTCTAAAATCCAAAATCCCTCTTCTTTTCCTTTTTTTAATTCCATTATAACATATCGTGGAAATTGAAATCAGCCTACCCTGCACAAGAACCATATGACATCTCAACAGGGGTGTGAAATAGAAAAATTAGTAATCAGATAGTTCATATGATGGGGGTTTACCTGAAACATCGGGATAAAGTGAAGTGAATATCTTTTTTACCATTAAAAGAAACCCGACATAATAAAAAAACTGACTTCCCAATGAACCGAGTATCACGAAGAAACCAATTGTCAAGATAAGGATAAGGTAATATTCATTCATCAGTCTATTCTTTCTTTTCTTCTCATTATTTAAACATATGGTGTTCAATTTTCATACTGACATTTTAGCACAAAAAAGAAAAAACAAAAGATATGGACAGAACCACCAGGTTTTTAGATAATAAGCAAAGTTTAGATGAAAAAACCCTGTTGAAATTAGTTATTAAAACAGTACAATTAACCCCTCTAACGCATTTACTTTCTTTTTTTGTATAATACCCAGCGAAAGTCTAAACGCGGCTCATATTGGCTTAAAATTAAGTTTCTTGCTTAACAACATTAACTACATAAACGTGTAAAGATAACCCATTAAATATAAAGTGCTTAGAACCATAGGTTTTCAACGTAAAGATGGGGGTAACAGGGTAAAAGTAGGGCAGTAAAGGTTTTTAACATAGGAGAAGTTGTATATTTGCGATTTTGGAGGAGGCAAAGTTATGACAAAAGAAACTTGTGAGAATTGTAACTATTGCAAAAAAGATATAGATAAAAGTCGCATACATAGTACGTCTATTTTTAATTGTGTAAGATTCCCATGGTTTGATCAAGATGTAGGTCTTGATGAATTTCCGTATGTCCAACCTAATGACTGGTGTGTAGAATGGAAAACAAAGAAATGAAGTTATAATTTTGGAGGAGGAAAAATAATGAAACAAGTAAAATATTTTATGACTGACAAAGGAGTAAATACTTGGTTAAAAGAAAATCAGAACATGGAAATAATTGACATTAAGTTCAGTGCTGGAGGTTTTGCAGTAATATATGAGGAAAAACAACTTCCGACATAACCTTAATATTACTTTCAAAATATATGTTTGTCAATCATTATCACGATATGTGGGTTAAGTTTTGTCAAACAGTTTGACGAAACTGAGTTCTTACTATTATATTAATAAATAAATGAAAGTAAGGTACTCCTTAAAGCTAAATTTCTTAATCTATTGGTATATCTAATTAATGTACGGCTAACTATTATCTATTTGCGAATGCTTCTCCTTTTTAAAATTGCATCCATAGCGTCCATACTACCATCAAGTTGCCGTAGCATATCGTTATTTATAATTATATGCCAGTAACTAAACGCGAAGAATGAAGGGGAAAAATGGAAAGAAGGGAAGGGAAAATAAGAATACTTAGGGGATTATAATATGAAAGGAACTCTTCGTCCTTTCCTTCCCTTCCCTTCCTCCCTTCAACATAACTATATATTTAACCATTATATAAATATTTCTTAAAAATTAGCGTTTTGTAACATTTGTTATATGCAAATTTCGCTTCTACATTATTGATTCAGATTAAAAATAAAAAGATGTGAACCGATTTATACCTTGGATGGTTCACATATAAGAGATTTTATTGATCAGGAATCGTTATCTTTGCTACAGCCCAACCACTTTTATGCGGTGTCATCCAGCGTAGTTTAAGCAGGTGGTTTTCCTTGTCGATTTTATACAAACCGGTGATATGGCATTTACTACCATTTGATGTCGTTAATCTGCCGTTAAAGTATCCTCGTTTCATGATGCCTACAATTTTTCCTTTGCTCTCGTTGCCAGTAATATTATAGAGTCCTTTGAGGACACCGAAACGACCTTTTCGTGTTATTCTCCCTCCAAAATACCCATCAGATTCATTATCACCCGTGTAGTCCCAGATGCCTATAACCTTTACGTATTTCTGTGGGGCATCTGCTGTTGAAGCTCCCATAGCTGTTCTAGGTTGTTGTCTAATTTGCTGTTGAAAACCTGCCTTCTCCTGCACCACAACATCCTGACCAAAATCATTGGCAGGATATGCCGCCGCTGAAACTGGGATCATGGCAAACAATATTCCAGCCGCGATCAATGTTCCATATATTTTTTTCATTTATATCACCTTAATCTAAATTTGCACTCTTAAGCTTATATTGATTTACCAGAATTACACCCGAAACATTCCCGAGAGAGACCCAAATCATTCCATAATTATCCTGATTTCGTTTCTCTATTGCTGTAACTCGTTCCATGGTAATTTTATGATGGAAAATCAAAACAAATAAAACTTGCTTTTTCACCACCATATAAAATGCTTATTTTTTCCCCAATGGAGAACCCATAGACACTAAGCTCCAGAGATTCGAAATCAGCTTGATTATTGACGACACCACTAATTGAGATAGTTTTCTCTTTCCAAATACTAAAGAGTCTTAACTGTGAGTGTGCCTCTGCTATTTTTTCACCTATTGAATCATACAATACCAAGGAAACTTTGTTTACAACACTAAAAATTGATTTTTTTATAAAGATTGTTGCATTCCATGTACATTTTGGCAGTTGAATTGGAGTAGCTAAGACATAGTTAAATTTCTCAATAGGTCTAATTTTACCTAGCGTAACCTTTAGTTTATCATCGCCAATTTCAGGTTTTTGATTTTTTAGTGACTGAACATCCAAATAAAAAGTAACTTCTTTTTGGATTATTCCTAGAATAAACGTGTGAAATACAATTGAGCCATGGTTATCTTCTATAGTAAGGATAATCTGTGCAATATTTGGAAAGCTGACTGATTTATCATCAATGATGTAGCTATAAGAAACAACAGGGCCTGCACCTTTATTGTTCTCTTCATCTAGAATCTATCCATATGCAGCAATGTTACCATCAGGATCGTAACTATCCGATGCATCAAATATAACTATATCTCCTTCATATGCAAAGGCGTCTACTGTTGTTTGATTAAAAAAATCTGGTTTTGGGTCAATAGTTCCGCTTACAGATAAAACGGGTATTGGATCTACATTTTTTAATGGAAGAGATATAGTTTCTGTTTCTTCTTTTTCACCTATGCATCCTGATAATGATGATAGAATTAAAATTGGCAGTAGCCATAGTACTATGAGTTTTTTCACAGTATCCTCCAACTTTTAATATATAATTTTGTTAAGTTAATATATAAATATTTGTTTACAATTCTTACCAGTTCATAAAAGAAGAATATTTCTACTGTCTGAATTGCTGGCTTTATGAAAATTAATCTCGGATTCCCTTTTCACTAACAGAAAAAACGGCTTCTCCTTCAGGTAAATGCGGCGAATCTATCAAACGAGCGATACGTTTTCCGCCTTTACTTTTTCTAAGGTATAGTCGAAATGTTGCAGTATGTCCTACAATGTGTCCACCAATAGGCCGTGTAGGATCGCCAAAAAAGGCATCTGGTTTTGAAGAAACCTGATTTGTTACTAAGACAACTCCGTTATTTAGGTCCCCCCATCTCAACAAAACATGCATATGTTTATTCAACTTCTGCTGCCTATCTGCTAAAGCACCTCTGCCGATGAACTCTGCACGGAAATGAGAAGTCAGGGAATCGACAATTAATAATCGTGTAGGGAATTCTTTAGAAAGTTCATTTACCTTCTCCGCAAGTAACATCTGATGGCTAGAGTTGTAGGCACGAGCGACATGTATCTTACTTAAAATTTCATCAGTGTCTAAATCATATGCCTCGGCCATTTGTTTGATTCTATCTGGTCTAAATGTATTTTCGGTATCAATATAAAAGACATGGCCGTTCAAACCGCCCTTTTCTTCTGGAAGCTGAACATTGATGCATATCTGATGTACAATCTGAGTTTTTCCTGAACCAAACTCGCCAAAAAATTCTGTTATCGCTTGGCTTTCAAAACCTTTTCCACCCATAAGCTCGTCAAAACTTTTGGATCCTGTAGTGACATAACCAACTTTCGACCGGCGTTCAAGAAGCGCTACCCCTGTCTCAAAACTTCCTACGTCTGCTGATCTTCTTGCTGCTTGGATAATTTTTGCAGCTGTTGTTTCACCGATATCAGCTACATCTGATAGTTCTTTTGGCGATGAAACAGCTATGCTCATCATATCTATATATCCTGAATCCGTTAGTTTTTCAGCAATAGCAGGGCCAACACCAGGTAATTCATTTATCTTATCTTTTCCCATAAAAACTCCCTAAAAAGTGAAAGAGAAAGATGTTTATAAAATTGTGCTTTTGTTTGCTGAAAATATTCGAAACAATGAATTGCGATGCCTTTGTAAATTTGTTTAGCAAACTATAGATGAATACGATATGAAGTTCCTTTTTTTCCTCTTTAAAAGTAGGGATTTAAGTTCTACATTTCAAATTGAAAATTAAAAAAGAAAAAGGGAGATGTAGGTTACCGTAGTGTTATTAGCCGCCACCGGGATTAATCTTTATGAAGAATAGCAATACTGTTCCACCTCGCTGTCTGGAGTGTGAAGAGTCTGGTACCTCTACTGTAACGGTAACTACTGTTTTTCCAAACCCGAGTATTAAATCAGAGCTTACAATTTCTTCTCCGTCTGCAGGAATAGTTTGGATTGTGCCAGTAGTTTCTTTGCCCATTAATATTAAACCACCGTCTAAGGTGATCTTCCAATGTATCTCGTCTGCTTCAGCAAGACCAGTGTTTTGAACTGGTGCAGTTATTTTAAACAAACCACCTTTGATCACACCTATATAAAGAGCTGGTACATCAATATGAATAGGCAAAGATTCAGACCATTTACTCGTAGAACCATTAATATCCTTTGCCTTAACCTTTACTTCATAATCTCCTACATCGGTCCATGCGTGAGATGCAGTTATGTCTTCTCCTGAGTTATAAGGTCCGAACCAGTCACTTGTTGTATCGTCTCCCCAGTCAAATAAGTAAAAGATTTGATCTTCTTCAGGATCTGTTGTTCCAGATGAAAATTCATACTCTTTTCCGTGTCTTCCTGATGTTGGTCCATCTATTGAGGGCGGGTAAGGTGGTAAACTACTACCTATCTGAATATTAGTTTGATAGCATAGATGATTATGGGCTGTAACCGTTAAAATTGCTTCATCTGGTAATTCAACTTCTAATTCTAATTCAGCAACACCTGAGGAATCGGTTAAACCTTTTGCATAGGCTCCATTGGGCTGATTAACACAAACCAATGCACCTTCGATAGGATTTCCATCGCTTTCAACAGTAACCTCAAAAATACTTGGTCCATATTGGAGGAATGGAGGGTAATCTACCGTTAGATCCTGTGGAAACGC
>JAGLML010000046.1 GCA_023140035.1 Thermoplasmatales archaeon | reverse complement strand
CTCCATATGTATCAGTCTCTTTAAAATATGAAATTTTAGAGTAATCGATAACAATAAATTTTTTTCCACAAATCGAAACGAATGGTGCACTGACATTTTTTAACCACATAATTATCTAAAGATGATTACTAATCTTCTTTTGATTGCATTTTTAAACTCTTATCAAGAAGTTGTTTCATTTCGTTCATATGAAAACTTATTCTTTCTTTCTTAAAATCTGTAATCAAGGTTAATAACTTCAATCCAGTTTTTTCTGAAGATGCTTTTGTACGCAGTTCTGTAAGATATTGCTTTAGTTCGTGTACGGAAAGATCATGAGCAACAGTATACATTTTGTTATATACTTTATCAACTCTACCTTGATTTAATAATTTTGCAAGATTTCCAAAATCTAAATTAAATATATTCAAATCAGGCATTTTTCTATTTTCGAATATTTAATTTAGTATTTAGTTATTTGTAATTGTAATTTATGAGACCATTGACCTATATCCTTGGTGCTATTGCTGGATTCTTTACATTCGTTGGATTAGGACTAATCATCAGAGGATACCAGGTTGAAGGTGGAATAACACTTGTTATCGGGTTGTTGTGTTTGATTCAGTTTATGCGATTTTTAAGAGCGGATATAAAATAAAAATTATGGAGCGGTTTTTGGTTTTCTTTCATTCACTGGATTAACAAAAGAAGTTTCAATAGTTCCATCTGATTCATTTTAGAACTATCTTGTTACAGATGTTGCAATAAAATTCTTACAGAAAGTTTTAAATCTAGAAAGTATATATTTACATTACTGTATTTTATTATTTAAGGGAGGTAAAGTAAAATGAAAGATAATATAGTAAGGAAAGGGCTTGTTTTAGGAATAATAGTATTATTTATTGGAATAAGTGTTATACCAACTATGAGTGGGAATGTTACGGGAGGTATTAATTTATCAAATAGCGAAACAAGTAATGTTAATAGAGATAATAGCATTTATCCTGAGATTACGGAAGATCAGTTCCTTGACCTTGCAGTTACGAGTTATGACGATTCTATTTGTGTTCTCTTGGGTGATGGCAATGGTGGTTTTGGAGATTTCCAGAAATATATGGTTGGAGATTCACCTACTGACATAGTTGTTGGAAATTATAATAGTGATGGGATCCTTGACCTTGCTGTTACAAATCCTGGTGATAATGATGTCAGTGTACTTTTCGGGGATGGTAATGGTGGTTTTGGAGATCGGCAGGATTATACTGTTGGAGGGGGACCTGTTGGTATTACCAGTGATGATTTTGATATGGATGGAAATCTTGACTTAGCTGTCACAAATACATTTGACTATGATGTGAGTGTATTGTTAGGTGATGGCAATGGTGGTTTTGGAGACCGGCAGGATTATGACGTAGGAGTCAGCCCAGGTTTTATTGTAAGCGATGATTTCAACCTTGATGAAGCCCCCGATTTGGCAGTAGCAAATCGAGATGATAACGATGTCACCGTTTTGTTAGGCGATGGCACTGGTGGATTTGGAAATCGACAAGACTATCCTGTAGGAGGTCAAGCTAATGATGTCGTTTCTGGTGATTTTGATTTAGATGAAGTTCCAGATTTAGCAGTAACAAATTCTATGGATAATGATGTCACTGTTTTGTTAGGCGATGGTACTGGTGGATTTGGATACCGTCAAGATTATTTAGTAGGGCTTAGCCCTGCGAAACTTGTCGCTGGGGATTTTGATTCTGATGGCAATCTTGACCTTGCGGTAACCAACGGTGGTGACTATGATGTGAGTGTATTGTTGGGTGATGGCAATGGTGGTTTTGAAGACCGGCAGGATTATGGCGTGGGAACAATTCCTTTAGATATCGTTTTTGGAGATTTTGATATGGATGGAAATCTTGACTTAGCTGTCACAAATTTTTTTGATAAAGATATTAGTGTTCTCTTGGGTGATGGTACTGGTGTTTTTGGAGATCGACAGGATTATCCTGTCTCAGACTATCCTTCTGGTATTGCTGTAGGAAACTTCAACTATCGTAAAGATCCTGATTTAGATTGTTATGGAGAGCTTATATGGTCTGATATTAAGCCAGGGGACACGGTCTATGGGAATTTTACGGTTATAAATATCGGTGATTCTGGTTCATGGCTGGACTGGGAGATTGAATCTAAACCAGATTGGGGTACATGGACAATAACTCCTGAAGAAGGATATGACCTGACTCCAGAATATGGACCTTACTTAGTTGAAGTGTCTGTTGTAGCACCAGATGAACAAAATCAACAATTCACTGGAGAGATAAAAATAACCAACAAAGAAAACGATAGTGATTTCTGTACTATAGATGTCTCTCTGTTAACACTATTTATACCTGATCTAGAAGTTAGAGGTGGATTTGGTGTTAATGTCATTATTAAAAACAGTGGTGATGTCGATGTAACTGATGTAAAATGGGAGATTCATGTAGAAGGCGGTTTGTTAGGTATGATAAATAAAACTGCAAATGGTACAGTTGACATTCAAGCTGGGGAATCACAAAAAGTATCCTCGGGAATGCTGTTTGGTCTTGGCAACATTAACATAAAAGCTTATGTGGCAAATGAAGAGAAGATCGCAACAGGAATACAGATAATTATCTTAACGATGATCAACAAATAAAACAAGTGATAAAACCAAAAATAATCTCTGTTTCTTTGTTAGTTAGGGAATTAGTAATATTTAGATGGAAAAACCCTGCTTGAAATTATCTAATAGAACAGCAGAAATAAACCTCTAACGCATTTTCTTTGTTTAATTCCTTACAATAATTACACAAAGCACCCATTTGGAAAAACTATTTATATGATACGTATGGACACATATTATAATACGATATATACATATCGTTTTTGATAATCCCTCCATGTGATAAACCCAAGAAATCTCTGCCAACCATCCACTAATCGGAAACAAAAACACTTCTGTTGTTGCAAATGTTGTAATATTTATATTATGCCAAACATTTAAATTAGATCAATTGATAGCAACTATTCCAAACTCGTTTGGGGGAGGCAAAAAAGGATGAAAAACAATATGGTTAGAAAAGGAATAGTTTTAGGAATAATAGTATTGTTTGTTGGAGCCAGTGTTGTACCATCAACTGGAACTGTAATGATGAAAACATCTACTAAATCAACCATTCCTAGAGGTATTTTGTATGTAGGTGGTAGTGGACCAGGTAACTATAGCAAGATACAGGACGCGATAGATAACGCAAGTGATTGGGATACGATTTATGTTTATAATGGAATTTATCCTGAACATATTATCATCAATAAAAACTTGGAAATAAAAGGTGAAAATAAATATGAGACCTATATTGATGGATTGGGGAGCGGAAGTGTTGTAAGATTAGAAGCTTCAAATTGCCTTATTCATGGATTCACGATAACAAACTGCTCAACTGGTAGTTCTTATGGTTTACTAATACTGTCCGAAAACATCACCATCACTGATAATATTATCTCGTTTACTTATATCGGGTTACTTACAGGAGTTGGTAATACGGATAACAACATAATAGAAAATAACATTTTTTTTGATAATATACTTGATATTAGTATATCACACTCTTCTCACAATACAATCACAACCAATACTCTTCAAAGAGGAATATATATGTATAATGGAACCAACAATACCATTTCAAATAACACTCTCATCAGGATTGGAATGAGTGTTTCATCTTATAACCAGATTGTAGGAAACAATTTTTCATCTTCTTATTTTTTTAATAACGAAAGGATCGACATATCAAACTCTAACAACAATAGTATCTGTGACAATATTATAAATAACAGTAAAGTAGGAATAAGCCTAATAGATTCAAATACAAACATCATTCTAAATAATAAGATAACCTATAATTCCAAAGCAATTATCTTGGGAAATTCTTCTTTTAACATAATAGAAAATAATAATATAACTAATAGCAACTTTACTGGTATTGAAATAACAGATAGTACATATAATATTATCTTTAAAAACCATATTCTAAATAATGATTACGGCATGTCTATCGGTTATTCTACAAGAAACAATGTTTTTAATAATACTATCATTGGAAACTTTATTGGAATGTCATTTTGGGGTTCAACCACCAATTATATACACAAAAACTATTATTTAAATAATAGTGGAAGTCTTATTATGTATGAGAGATCTGATGATAACACAGTTGAATTAAACACTATTACCCTGAGCAAAGTTGGTATCCAGATCGATAACTCTAATGAAAACCTCGTAATTTTGAATAATATATCATATAATTTGATTGGGATACAATTTACAAGAGAAGCAACCAATAATGACATAGAAAAAAATAACATCGAAAGAAATAGTAATTTAGGAATTGATGTATTCCATTCGCCATCGAACGTTTTTTTAAATAATAACATTATTTACAATTCTCAAGGTATATCGCTTAATTGGTCTTCAAATAATCAATTACTTGAGAATAATTTGATTAAACACAATTTTACCGATAGGTTAGCTACTTTCTTTGAATCATACAATACGACATGGAAAAATAATTATTGGAATAGACCAAGAATACTTCCAAAAATAATCATCGGTTTTAAAGCGACCCCACTGTATCTTTGCATAGATATCGATTTCAGACCCGCACTCCAACCAAATGATATTACATCGTTTGCAATCTAAATCTTTTCTTTTATTTTCTTTTTTTTTAATTCCATAGAGTAAATGTGGAAATGAAATCAGTACAGTAACCTTTTGTGACAGATGTTGCAATAAAATTATCATGGAAAGCTTTAAATCTAGACTATATATATCTATTTTACTCAATTTTTATTTTTGAGAATGGAGGTAAAAAATTATGAAAAAGAAAATAATAGGTATTTTTGTATGTATGCTGTTGATAGGCACTGCGAATGTGGCTCTAGCGGACTGGGAGCCAGGCGATGGTCATAAAATGCATTTCCCACAGTTACCAGATCCAAATGGTTGGGACGTGGACTTTCACGACTGGTGGCTTGGTGACGACTGGATGTGCAGTGAAACAGGACCGGTTACAGACATCCATTTCTGGTACTCATGGGCAGATGACGGAGTACAAGACATACCATGGATTTCGGTTGAGATCTACTCGAACAACCCTGGACCGCCTTCTACTCCTCACGAACTGTTATGGAGCAGAACATTCCAAGATGTAGATTTTATCATCGCAGGTCCTTGGACTGGAGATCAGGGCTGGTATCATCCAACTACTATGTGGATAGAGCATGATCATCAGCAATATTGGCAGATCAACATCGTAGACATCGTAGATCCATTCGAACAAGAAGAGGATGTCATCTACTGGCTAGTAATTCAGATGCCATATTACTCATTTCCTTATCCGGCAATAGGCTGGAAGACCTCAAAGGATCATTGGAACGATAACGCAGTGTTCGGTAATCCAGGGAATTGGATTCCACTTTGGGACCCATTGAGCGCAGCCGATCCGATTGACTTTGCATTTGTAATCACTGGAGAAGAACCTAAACCTGATTTAATCTGTAAAGGTCGTCTTGTTTGGACCGGTGTAAAACCAGGTGACACAGTTACGGGTACGTTTCAAGTTGGAAACGATGGTGATCCTGGTTCACTTCTTAACTGGGCGGTAGAAACTACCACTCTACCAAGTTGGGGAACCAATTGGACATTTAGCCCTTCAAGTGGTACGGGTTTACCACAAGGTAGTTGGACTACTGTAACAGTAACCGTAGAAGCTCCTAATGAAAAAAATAAAAATTTCACTGGTAAAATAAAGGTGGTCAATAGTGATGATTCTACTGACTACTGTGAAATAGATGTATCTCTTGCAACACCGAAAAACAGAGCATTCAACATAAACCAGTTATTCCTGAGATTCCTAGAAAATCACCCACATCTGTTCCCAATACTAAGATACATGCTAGGGCTATAAACCAAAACCTCTCTTCTCTCTTTTTTAATTCCTTAGAGAGTAGTTGTGGAGATGAAATCCAAGGTATAAGGTATTAGATTAATCTTTACAATTTCATCATTGATGCCCAAAAAGGTGGTAGCTCTTTTTGTAATTCGGACTTCCACATCTTAAATATTTTATCGTCGATAGCTGCTTTACTTTTAATGTTCCCAAGAAATTTGGTGTTTCTCTCCTTTGGCATCCAATTATATCCTTTCAATTATACATCCTTCCTTTTAGTGAGAAAAAACATTTAACAACCTTCCCTTTATCTATTTTTTTCGCAGGTGATAATGTAGATAAATAACTAGATTTCATAAGTAGTTTTTATCCAATAGGTCTTCTTATATGATCTTTTTAATTGTTGAAATGAAATCAGCATAAGGATATGTTTTTAAAGAATAGTAAAGAAAATTATTTGTAATGCAATTTGTATATCCAATTCGTACGACACAGGAAAGATGGGTATGTCAGGAATCATTTGGCATTGGACAGACGGGAGTAGTAAGATTTTTACAAGAAAGATTGACATCGTTGATAAAGCAATGAACGAAGGTTATTATGTAATGCCTATGATGGTTCAATCCCACATCTTCAAGCCAGATGATTTTGAATAAACTTTTCAATGAGAATTGCAAGGTTAGGGTATGTTTTTAAAGAATTATATGTTATGAAATTGTAGATTTGTAGGAGGCAAAAGGTATGCTTCACATTAAATGCAAGACATGTGGTTGGCGTTTACCTTTTTCAAGTAAAGGAAATGTAGATACTGTTAAAAGCCGAGGAAACGGCAAAATAATATGTCCCAATTGCGGTAAAATATTGATTCAAGGGTTCAGAGGGGTGAATGGACATGAATAAACATCTCATCATACTCGGAATAGCTGTTCTGCTCATCTGTGTTGGGTTGAGTGGATGTGTAGGAGGTCCTTGTTCATATGATACTTATAACGGAATAGCAACAATTACCTCTGTTAAGTTAGTTGAAAATTTAACGGAAGATGTAGAAAATGTATCAGGTCAATATCAAGTTCTATTTATTTTTGAATTGAATGATAATGAGTCAATAAAACAAGAACAAATATCGTTATATGAAACTATTTCAGGGAAAGAACATGAATTCAGGCTTACAAATTCTTGGTATCCTAATAAAAATTACTTAGAGAAATACAACATTAAGGAAAATGAAACATTTGAATGCGGATTAAAACTTATTACAGAGGGTGCATGTACTCCATGGATATATGATTTGAAAAATATAGACGAGACAGATTATACTACATTCAATCTTAATGGAAAACGATGAATATGCCTAAATATTCTCGCTTGATAGTTGAAATGAAATAGTAGATTGAGGAATAACAAAATGATTTATGAAACAATAGGCGTGATTGGAATTGTGGTAATCTGCATTGCAGGCCTGCCTCAACTTGTAAAAACTGTCAAAACAAAATCAGTAGAAGATTTGAGTTTGCCTTTTTTTATTTTGATACTGGTCGGTGCTTCGCTACTGCTTGTTTATTCATTCTATATAGAAGATTTGATTTACATTATTGGCAACATACTGACGATACTGATAACTGTCTTATTGATTGCATGTATAGTGGGGTGGCGTAAATGAAACGGATTCTTTATCTAAATGGGTTTTTAAAGAAACAGCTGTTTTGAAATTGTAGTTTTGGAGGAGGAAAAATGGTGGTTAAATGCAAAAAGTGTATTCATAGTTATTATGGACATATTAAACGTGAGGGAATGGGAGGGTGTACGGAATATATCCCTGCACTAAAATGTGACCTTGGCTATGAAATACAAATGGGCGGTGTTCCTAAAAACCCTGATTGTTTTGAACAAAAATAGTTGGTAGCCGTCAAAGCAAGCTATGTAACCAAAAGTGAATAA
>JAGLML010000045.1 GCA_023140035.1 Thermoplasmatales archaeon | reverse complement strand
ATATCAAAGGAAATTGCATTAAAAGTTTTAAAAGGAAAAATGAGTTTAGTCGAAGCAATTGAAAACGAAAAATCTAAAAACTAACCCAAATGTTTATGAACTTCTCTCATATGCTCACTAGGCAAGAGTAATGGAAAACAAATATGCTCTGATTAGTGTTTTTGATAAAGAAGGCATAGTTGATTTTGCAAAAGAATTGTCTAAGCTCGACATAAGTATTATATCAACAGGTGGAACTGCCACTGTTTTACGAGATTCGGGGGTAAAAATCAAGGAAGTCTCTGAATTGACAGGATTTCCTGAAATGCTTGATGGTCGGGTAAAAACTCTTCATCCAATTGTTCATGCGGGAATACTTGCAAAAAGAGACGAAAAAATACACATGAGCTCGCTAAAAAAACATGGCATAAAGACGATAGATCTAGTTGTGTGTAACTTATATCCATTTGAAGAGACTATACAAAAACCAAACGTAAGCATTGAAGAAGTTATAGAAAATATCGACATAGGTGGACCCACACTGATACGGGCATCTGCAAAGAATTACAAGGATGTTATAGTATTAACAAAGCCAAAACAATATAATGAGATTCTTAAAATTTTGAAATCAAAAAAAGAAGCAAGTTTGGAGCAAAGAAAGATACTTGCAATTGAAGCTTTTTCCCATACTGCTCAATATGACTCGATAATATCACAATATTTTAGGAAGAAATGGACAGATGAAATCTTACCTGAAAACCATACCTTCACAATGAGAAAAATCCAAGACATGAGATACGGTGAAAATCCTCATCAGAAAGGTGCGTTTTACAAAACACTTCCAATAGTTGAGGAGCCTTGTATATCAAATACTAAACAACTACATGGAAAAGAACTGTCTTTTAACAATATCTTAGACTCTGACTGTGCAATAGAATGTATAAAAGAATTTTCTGATCTGACCTGTGTAATTGTAAAACATGCTACTCCTTGTGGAATTGCTAGCTCAAATAACTTGTTGCAGGCTTGGAAAGATGCATATGCAACTGATGTCTATTCTCCTTTTGGGGGTATTGTTTCTTTTAATAGAGAAATAACGGGAGATGTTGCCAAAGAACTTTTCAATTACTTCTTAGAGGTAATAATTGCACCAAAGTTCAGTAAAGAAGCGTTATCAATATTTGAAAAAAAGAAAAACCTTAGACTGCTTGAATTAAAAGATTTAGATAAAAAATTTGACAGAAAAGGCACAAACTTCCGAAGTGTTGTAGGAGGATTTCTAGCTCAAGACAGGGACGTGTGGCTATCTGATAAAAATAACTGGAAGATTGTTACGAAGAAAAAACCATCACAAGAAGATTTGGAGTCCATGGAATTTGCAGTAAAGTGTGTCAAACATGTGAAATCCAACTCTGTTCTTTTTGTAAAAAATATACGTACAATAGCTATCGGAGGAGGGCAAACCTCCAGAGTTGACGCTGCATGGATTGCAACACACAAAGGCAAAGAGAATATCAAAGGATCTATCATGGCCAGTGATGCGTTTTTCCCATTTAGAGATGCGGTTGATGTTGCTACAAAGGCAGGTGTAAAAGCCATTATTCAACCCGGCGGATCCATAAGAGACGATGAAGTCATCGAAGCGGCAGATGAACATGGTATAGCCATGGTGTTTTCAGGGCAGCGATACTTTAGACACTAATCATCTAAACTTTCTTTAAAGATGAATATATACATCTTCAAATAATGCAGTTTAGCGTAAAAAACAGAGATGGCCCTGCAAGAATTGGAGAACTTTTAATAGATAATAAAAGAGTTACTACTCCAAACATACTTTTTGTAAATACATCTAGGATTAAAGCACCAAATTTTTCTGATATTTTGATAACTAATGATAATCAGAAAATAAAAAAACCAACAATAAGAATTGGTAATAGTGCATTTTCATCTTTAACTGACAAAGGCAAAGGAGAATTATCGGTTAATAATTATTTGATTTATCCAAAAGATGTGTCAAAAGAATTGCATTTGGGTTCAGTAGAATATAATAAAAAAATCTACGAATGCTGCATAATACCAGCAAATAAAGAAGTTATAAGCGATGTTTTAAAAGATAATGATGCTTCGTTATTTATCGTTGCAAATGCACTCCAACTTTTATCTCAACAATCAAAATTTGTGGAATTTATTACAGAACTTAGAGAGAAAATAGGATACCAAAGAATGATGTATGTCCCCTGTATCGGAAACCCTTCTAGTTTTGCTTTACTAGCATACATGGGGATAGATTTTTTTGATTCGATTTCTGCAATTATTGCTGCGAGAAACGAGATATTATTATTTCCAACTGGTAGTCTCAATAAAAACGAATTGAATGAAATACCATGTAGTTGCCCATCCTGCAGCAAGATAGATGGAAAAGCCCCGGAGATGGATTATCTACAGATACTAAATCATAACTATTTTGCTCTGCTAGATGAAATAAAACGGGTGAGAAACGCTATTGCTCTTGGCAATCTACGTGAACTTGTTGAAACAAGAATTATATCTGACCCCCACCTAGCATCTATTCTCAGAATCTTGGATTTTCAATATTATACTTTTTTAGAAGAAAGAACGCCGGTGGTACGTAAAAATAAGCTACTTGCCACATCGAGAGAATCTTTGTTTAGATCTGAGATAAAGCGATTTCAGGAACGCGTAATAAAAAGATATCAGAAGCCAAAAGATGTGCAAATATTGCTTCTCCTCCCCTGCTCAGCAAAAAAACCATATTCATTTTCAAAATCCCACAGGCTATTTAGAGAAAGAATATTCAACTCAAAGAATCCACATGTAGTTCATGAGGTAATAATAACCTCTCCATTGGGAATTGTTCCAAGAGAACTGGAATTAACATATCCTGCTTCTGTATATGACATAGCAGTTGCAGGGCATTGGGACGAAGATGAAAAAAAGATGATACGGAATCTATTGAAACGGTATCTAGAGATTAATGTCTATGATAAAGTAATAGTACATGTACCATCAGATATTCGAGATTTTGTTATCGATTTAATAAAAAACCCGATAGATACTTGCATTGGGAAGGCTATTTCAAAAGAATCACTAGATGAATTGTCAGATGTGTTAAAGAAAGCGACAAGTAAATATGATATAGCAAGGTCATCAAAAAGAGCATATGAAAATATGAAGGCCCTTGCATCCTATCAATTTGGTAAAAAAATATCGGAAAAACTCCTAAAAAACTGCAAGATAAAAGGAAAATATCCCTACCAAAAAATAATCGATAATAATAAACAACTAGGAATGGTAACAAAGGAACGGGGATTGATTTCACTAACCATGGAGGGGGCAAGAAAAATTGCTAATTCTGGAGAATACTGGGTAGAAATACACGATGATTTTACATTAAAAGGATCTGTATTTGCCCCTGGAGTAAAAGATGCAGATGAATCAATTAGAATTGGTGATGAAGTAATTGTGTTAAAAAACAATACAACATGTGGTGTTGGTGTAGCTCAGATGAACGGAAATGAGATGAGAGAAACAAAAAGAGGGGAAGCAGTAAAAATCAGGCACAGAGCCTAGATAATATCCATAGACTGTTTTTTACCACAGTACGGGCATGAATGGATTTGCATTTCATGAAATAAATCAGTTCCTTCTGCCCAAATGGAAACAAATTCTCCACAATTTTTGCACTTGAAACGCGTTTTAACAGATTTCTGTTCAGGAATTTCCTCCTCTACTAGCTTGGGTGTAGGGGGTATCGTGCCAACATTTCCACAATCAGGGCAGGTTAAAGTAAAAGGTTTTTTGTTGTTACGTTTTGATTTTTTGATGGCAAAAATTCCGCTACAACTTGGACATTTAAAATGATACAATTTACCTTCTAATGTTTTTTCAAATTCTTTTATAGCATGTTTAAACTCTGTCGATTTTTTCTTTGAGCTTAAAGATACCAACACAACTGAAAGTATTATCAAAATACCATAAAGTGCCAAAATGCTTTGAAACCATTGATCTTCATAGATAATGCTCCACAAAGAAAAAAACAATACTACGCATGCTAACAGAGCTATTGCAATAAAGGGTAGTTTACTATGGGCTGCTGTCATGTTTTTTGCCTCTTTAATCCATATATTGATAATGCAATTATCAAAATAAACAAAATTACCGATATAATTAGATAACTCCAATTTTCTCTCAATTTATATACTATTTCTTGCAGTGAGGAGACACGTTTAAGTGGATTATTACCATTATTGTATTCTTCAACATTTGTATAGCCGTCTCCGTCTTCGTCTTGCTCTGCATCAGTTGGATCATGGGGGTCAAAACCATATCGTTCTTCCCACCAATCAGGCATACCATCACCATCTACATCATCAATATCAGTGGTTATCCAAAATTCTTTGTTTTCTGTATATCTCATATTTCCCGATGTATCCTCCGAAGTAATATTGAAGATATATTTACCTAAAATGTCGTAGGTTTGCCTGTATACATATTTTCCTGTAGATGCTGAATTTGTCATGCTTTTTGTGGCCAAACGACCATCTGGATACTTTAGCATAACTCGAACTGATTTCACTCCCATGAAATCTGTTGAAATACAACTAATGGTTACATAACCACCTTTTAACTGAACTGATGGATAGGCACCAAAGTAATCTATGAGAGGTGACGTTGCATCTTCAACTATTTTAAAAACACCGTAGGTTGTAGATAGCTTCTGGTAGAATGAGTTATCAACAGCAGTAATAGAAAAGTTATATTCTCCAATAATGGAAGTGTTACCAAATTCAAAAAGGTATCTGTCGTTTTCTTGCTGAGTCATATTTCTAGAGTACCTAGTTTTTTCTGGATCGACGATGGTAATATTAACACTCTTAATCCCTGATTCATCCGTAATTTTTGCAATGATTCGTACAGGTTTTCTTATCTCCTGTTGATCTGTTAGTTCTATAATCGTTATCAGAGGGCTGTTTTTTTCACCTGGTACTACCCTCAATGAATAATTCGTGCCTTTGTTATTTTCTAGATTTGAATCCTTGTGTGTACTGTTTGTGTAAATCCATATTCCAACGATCCATTTACCTTCTTTATCAAGATTGCCGTAGAGTGCAGGATGCCATGTTAAATTAATTTCTTTACTTTCATCTTTATCGATACTAACCTTCGTGGTATTTTTAACTTGACTATTCGTCCATGTCATGCTGCCTTGAACAAGATAAAGTCCAACCTCGTAGTTCTCCGCATCTGCATACCCAGTATTATTCAAAACAGCCCTGATCTCCGCATGTTCTCCTTCTCGTACATTCTGAGAAGGAAGGACTATTCGTACAACCCCCAAATCAGGCACTGCTAAAACACTTAGATTTTCTATCTGTATTACTTGAAAACTAGCATTATCCCATGCGGTAATTGTAATCGTCCAAGTACCTTTCTTAGTAAAATTATAATTTTTCATCCAATTGACGTTATCATTACTCTCTAAAACAATCGTGCTTTCATATCTCCCATCCAACGAAAGATTAGCACTTACGTTACTTGCTTCTGCAACTGTATAAACTTCAATAGGAGATACAATACTAAGAGGATAATAATTATCGCCAGGAGATATGAATTCCAGCCACCATCCCTCAACTGGACGTTCAAAACTTATAATAGTATTTCCAAATTCGATCAAATCACCTGTTTCGTCAATTTTTTCCCTGGTACCGTTATTTTCAAGTACATCGAAATAAACGCAGTAATATGATAGTTCTTCAGTTACATTCCATATAAGAATCCCAGATGCGTTTGTTTTATTATTGAAATTTGTACATTCTTGGAACTTAAAAGTGCTTACTAATTCATCAACATCCCCAGTAGAAAAATACTTAACAACCATTATGGAATCGTTTTCAAATGTTTTTTCGTAAACTCCTAGTTGATTCAAGAGCATTGTAAAATTGATAGATATCGATATGTTTCCTGTGCCATTAACAGCGTAAAATTTTCTATAATGCCAACTGGTAGATTCCCATTCGAACCGATATGGATCTACAAATACATCAATTTCAATGTGGTTGTTGGTCTCATCCTCTTCATCTATTTTATTTTCAGGATCAAGAGTCACATTAAGAGTATGATTATCGAAATGTTTTGGCACCCAGTTGAATGAAAAATTGTATGTTTCGCTTTTGGATAATCCTTCCACAGTTTTTGATTGCTCATGATTCCCATCGATATACAATGATGCCTTGACGGTTTTTGTGGTGTTTTTTCCGATGTTTGTTGCATTTGCAAAAATAGCGACAGGCTCCCCCAAACGTAAATTTTCTTCAATATAAATACCATTAAGTTTTAAATCGACCTCTCTTTCAGAAACGGTGATTGGCTCATCCCAACGATCCCTTTCATTAGGGTCATCATAATACAACTTTACAGTAAGGGTGTGATCGCCGAGTTCTGCGGTCCAACTTAGATTTAAGTAGATAAAAGCACCACTGGATAACCCATTCGATGTACTATTCACTGATACCGGCGTATTTCCGTCATCGATATATAATTTATCCTCTATCAGTTTTCCTGGATCTGGAGGTATGTTTTCAGTGCCATTATTCTTTATTGTAACTGTAATTGTTATATTGTCTCCTTCCACAACATCCCCAGGAACACTTACGTAGATGACCAGTTCTAACTTAGTATCCTCTGCCACAGATAAGAAATTGATGGAACTAAAAATGAGTGAGAAAATAGTTAATAAAATATATAAAAATAAATATTTATTTACGGTTGTACCTAAGCTACGGCTTCTCCGAATTGGCATTTCTCCCCCTCTTTTAATTCTATAGATGCAAAGTTTACATTTATTATGTTGTATTTCTATTTTTCCATCTATTTATTGTTAAAAATAATTGTATAAATCAAACGTATATAATTCTAATTTTTGTATGAACTGGTTGAATTAAGGATCAAAAGATATGAGATCTGTGACCTTAAAATCGAATACTCTCTCAAAAATTGGTAGCGAAAATATCTTCTTTGAAATCGGAAAACGATCTACCAATTTTTTAATGAGTTGAACCGTCTCAGTCTTTGATATTTTCTTTTCTCTTGGGATGCCTACTTCAAAGATATCAGACCATTCACTCTGAGTTCCATCAATATCTTTTGCCTTGACTCTTATATTGTATGTCCCTTTTTCTTTCCAAATATGATCTACTTCAAACGTTTCACCTGAATCAAATGGGCCTACCCAACCACTAGATGTACCATCTCCCCAATCAAAAAGAATTGAAACTTTATCTCCATCAGGGTCGACGATACGGCATGTATAGCTGTGTTTCATCCCTGCTTTACCTGATGTTGGTCCGGAAATATCAGGTTTGTTTGGTGGAGTGCTTGTAGTTCCTTGATCTACTTCAGGAAGAATGATACAAGATAGATGTATGTCGTCAAGATAAAGAGTGTTGTGAGCAATATTGTACGTAGTATTCGCATAGATCCCGTCAGCAGTGTTGGGGTTGTTTAAAAATCTTGGATAGTTTGAAGATGAGATAGCAACTCTAATTTTATGACCGGTGTTCCAAACATATGATGTGCTCCACAAATCAACTTCTATTTCATATATTTCTCCAGGTTCCATGAATTCCCAATGATCGGTACCATTGCGATTTCTCATACGAAGTATTCCATCAGTTATAAGCATGGACCGGCCATCGGGGTACACATCGGTTAGTTTTACAGTAAAATCAGTATCGGGGCAATCTGAAGAAACATAAAGCCGTGCTTTAACATAACCAGTAGCTTCATAGGGATTGGCTAGAATTGGACTTGTAAAAACAAGGACATCAGATCTATTCTCAACAGGAGTCTGGTCATACGGTCCTGCTGGAAGTTTTAAATTCTGTCCACCTAC
>JAGLML010000044.1 GCA_023140035.1 Thermoplasmatales archaeon | reverse complement strand
TAGGAGCTATATTTCCAACTTTCCTGCCTGGAGGGGCTCCCCTAGCTATGGAACTTTGTTGTCCAACATGCTGATGACCTCCACCACCATGAGGGTGACTTACAGCGCACATTGCAACTCCTCTCACAACCGGATATTGCTTTCCTTTCCTCCTATATGCAATGAATTTTTTCCCTGCTTTAAGGAAAGGTTTGTCTTTTCTTCCACCCCCCGCAGGAATCCCAACTGTCGCTCTGCATGATGAATTCAATGTTTTGAATTGACCCGAAGGAAGCTTTATTACCGTTCTCTTTGAATCATGTGATACGACGGTCGCTCCGCTCCCCCCTGCTCTTACAAGTTTACCCCCATCTCCAGGAGTGATTTCAATATTGTAAATCGGAAAACCTTCAGGAATCGTTCCAATTGACAGAACGTTTCCTATTTCGCAATTTCCTTTATTATCCGTAAACTTAATTTTATGACCAATTTCTATTCCTTCTGTAGCCAATACAAGCATTTTTTTATTATTATCTAGTCGTATCTTTGCAATAGGGGAGGTCCTACCAGGATCATGAATTATTTCTTCAACTATCCCTTTCATTTCTCTCTTATTATCGTATTTTATTTTTCCTCTAAATTTGTGTGAAGGGACTGTAAACCGCCCTCTTCTTCTACCTCGCCTTTGTTGAATTAAATTTTTTCCCATTTTTTACCTCTAGAATACTCCTATTCTCATGCCAATATCTTCTGCATTAAATTCGGGCATAAATATTACTGTTGCATGTTTCCCATCTTTTGTTATTCTGGTGTTAACACTTTTAACTTTAACATCAAACATTTTTTCAACTGATTTTTTTATCTGTGCCTTATCTGCATCTCTTTTAACTATAAACTCTAAGGCATTGTTTTTTTCCATTTGATTCATTGATTTTTCTGTAACGAAAGGATGTAATACTACATCAAAAGGATCCATTATTTGCCACCTCCCAGGTGTGTTAATGCAGATTTTGTTAGTATTGTTAGCCTGCCAGCATCTCCACCCGGTGCCAAATGCTCGATATTCAGCTGATCTGGTTTTGCTATATCTACGCCACTTAAGTTATTCGAGCTTTTCTCTAAATTATTTTTTGTAGAAACTATTAATATTGATTTTGGTGTTCGATATTTTCTCCCTCTGGTTTTGCCCTTGCCTGCACGTATGTGTTTGCCGTTTACTGAACGAAGAACATCATCGTAAATTCCAATCTTCTCTAGTGTATCTATTACATCCTTTGTCTTTTTAATTTTTTCAAATTCATCATCTATAATAACAGGTAACGTTATTTTCTCGTCAAACTTATGCCCTCTCTTGGAAACGATTTCTTTATCTGCTGTTGCAGCAATTGCTGAGTTACGTGCAAGTAGTTTTTCTTTTTTGTTTATCTTCTCTCTCCAGTTCTTCTCTGCCTTGGGAGGATGTGCTCTTCTGCCTCCTACTACACATGGGGCAAGAGCTGCAGTTCTCCCCTGAGTAAGTCTCGGCACTCTGGACCTCCCTCTTCCTTTACCGACGGATGCCGTCGCGTGCTTTGTTCCAGCCAACGGATCCGCACCATAAGACTGTCTTTTATTAGAACGAAGCGCATTGAATGATTTTCTTATAATATCTGGCCGGTAAGGGGTATTAAATATGTCAGGTAAACCAATCTTGTCTTTTACCGTGCCATCTATTCCATAAATATTTGCCTTTGTCATATCTAGACTCCTTGTTTACTTGTAGTAGATATGTAGCTTATTTCTGCTTTTTCAACTTTAACGCCACGTTGATATCTTACAGCATCTCTCATACCTATCAGTCTTTTTGCAGGTCCGGGAATTGAACCATGAAGAAGAATATATGCATTCCTTATAACGCCATAATGAGGAAAACCGCCAGTGGGAGTAATTTCTTCTCCGTTTTCGCCAATTTTCAAAACACGTTTGTTGTATTCAGTTCTTTGATGGTATCCCATTTGTCCAGCCTGGGGTACAGTTGCTTGAATCCAACTAGGATGCCACGATCCTGCAGTACCAATCATTCTACGATGTTTTGAGTTTTTATGTGTTAAAAGTTTTACACCCCATCTTTTCACTGTACCTTGAAATCCTTTTCCTTTTGTTATTGCTATAACATCCAACATATCTCCATCTTTGATAACATCGTTTATTTTCAATTCCTTTCCAAGGATTTCTTTTGCATATTTTATCTGTTCTTCAATGCCCCCACCACCAATTCTTAACTCGCTTATTTCGGGAGTTTTCTTTGGTACGCCTGTAACTAGTTTTGGTTGAGTATACACTACCACCCTGATTTCATCAGCATCTTTGGTAAAATCCCAATTTTTCTTTTTCTGGTTTTTTACGAGAGG
Organism: Thermoplasmatales archaeon; assembly: GCA_023140035.1. Taxonomy (GTDB): domain Archaea; phylum Thermoplasmatota; class E2; order DHVEG-1; family DHVEG-1; genus JAGLML01. The sequence continues at coordinate 5,573 of JAGLML010000044.1, read as the reverse complement.
AATCCTTTTTGATAACTCAGGATCCAATTTATCTGCCCATATCTCACCTGCAGTATGGCGCCCATGCGACGTTCTTTGATACGCTCTCACAGCTGCAACTTTTATTGGAGGTGTTTCAACGACTGTGACAGGCATTTTTACTTCCCTGCCTGAAGTAGTAGATGTAGGTCTGTAATCAACTATGAAAGCATGGGTCATACCTGCTTTATAGCCAAAGAAACCTTGAATCTTTGGTTTTTCACCATCTTCTGCCCAGTTCTTTATATGTGGCGTTTCAGCTTTAGCTCTTTTTCGTGGCGAAAAGCCATGTGAACCTCTTTTAGGATGATGTCTATTAGGCATAATATAGCCTCTGTTTGTTTTATTTTATTTAGACTAGTTGTCTCTCGTTTATCTAAACCGTGACATTTTCCAGACAGCCAAAAACATGAATAGCTGTTTGATACCGGGTTTCTAAGTGAATTGCCCGATCAATGTCTGGTATAGATAGGGAAGTAAGGCATTAAAGAAATGGTATATAAATGTTATTGCCTGTTTTTTATACGTCCCAGAAGGGAACAATATCGCAACAACCACATTTGTGACACATAGTTTCGAACGTTTGTGTAGTCAAACCACATTTTTCTAGTATCTTCTTGTGTTCATGTGCAATTTTTAAAACTCTATCGACTGAAATATTAGGTAATTTATCTGATGTTGCTTCTTCTAATTTTTTCTTGTTCAATTCATTTATTCTTATCATTCTTAAAGTAGGAACAACACCCATCTTTGCAAGTTTTTCAATGGCTTTGATAACCGATCTGTCTGATTCCCCAACTCCATAGATGATATTTGAGGTTACCTTTCCTTTTCCAAAAAGTTCTACAGCTTCTCCTAATATATTGAGTATGTCGTTATAACGAAAATCTGGACATATTTTACCAAATAAATCTTTATCTGGAATTTGTAGATTTATTTTTATCTCTTCAGCACCTGCTTTTTTAAGTAATAATATTTCTTTTTTGTTGGATATACAAGGTTCTACACCAATTGGAATATCTGGGAGTTTTTCCTTTACGTTTTTTATGATATAACACATCTTTTTTATTGTTTTAGTATTGTCTGGGTACACTCCGCTCGTTAAAGCAACGGCTTGAAAATCACTACGATTCGATGCTTTAAGAATTAGTTTAACAAATTTTTCCGCGTCATATTCATGAAAGAAGCCTCGCTTTGATAAATTGCAAAAGGCACAGTTGTAGATACACCTGCTATCTAAATTTATAAACGCTTGCCTAGGTGCATGGAACAATATTGGCGTCATCTCTACATTTTCAAGAAAGATTTTTTTATCTTTCAATATATGAAATTTACCATTTTCTTTTTGTAATGAATAACTTTCATTTTGATTCCGACTAGTAACCAGTTTAATGTTTTTATTGTCAAAAGTTAGAGCGATGGATAGCGACCCTGAACCTGGTCCAGCCATTGATCTATCCATGGGATAGGGTAACTTTATATCGATTGGTATGTAGATTTTATTGTTTATCATTAGCTCTGCTTTTGCTCTCACAGAATCAATTTTATCCGTCACAAAAACTTCTATAATGTTTTTTCTAAAATATTTTTGGTATAATTCTCCACGGTACTTTTTCCATGTATTTTTTGTATTCATTGCCGTATTGTTTTATTAACAATTTTTCTTCGTCAATTATACTCCATATCATTATTGGTATTGCCATCACTGCAATTAAAAGTGCAAAAAGTGAGAAGAAGAAAAAGGCCAACCCAAAACCGACTATAAGTAATGAGGTATAGTGAGGGTGCCTTATATACTGAAAAACCCCATCTGTAATAAGCTGTCCTTTGTATGTCCTATCCCAGAATATCTCCCATTTAAAATAAACAAAGGCTCCAATAAGAAAAATAAGTATTCCAGCAATAATAGTTGCAATTTTATTTGTTGGTATTTCCCAAATACCATATATGGCTGTTAAAGGTCCAGTTAATATGATTAATAAAATCGGAGCATAATGAACAATAAAAAGTGCCCTTAGTTCTTTTGGTGGTCTGTATTTCAACATGGGTCTTTTAAACGATTGTTATTCCGCCTTTCCCGATCTCGATATCTTGTGGCTTAAGAGTGTGTTTTGTACTTCTCATTTTCATTACTGCTAATTTTCTCCTATCCATAGTGGGATCTAAGTTCATAACTATGACACCATCTGCTAAGAACTCCGAGAATCCGTCTCTTGACATATGGGGAGAACCTGACGGTAATTCTGATGTTACTAGTGAAGTGCATTTTGCCGTTTGCAAAGCATTCATTATGTAGTGTAAATGCAATCTTTTTATTGGTAAGCTTCCGCCGGTAGAGAGTTCTTCAGGATCGATGATACTTATGTCATTTGCTAAATCTGGATTATTTATATAAACAGGCATCTCTGACAAAGGTGTAATTGAATCTAGGACAACTCTTTCGTAGTTTCCTGATAAAATCTCATTGGCCATCGTTTCGTAAACAAGTTTTTTGTTTATGTTTAGATATAAGAATTTTATCTGCCCTCTTTCTATTGCTGGTTGAAAATCCAAATCTAGTTCCCGAGTCTGGCTAAGAAGCCCCTCAACTTTTTTATCAAGTGTCAAAAATAGGCATTTATCTCCTTCTTCTATTCCTTTGTAGAGAAATTGACAGCATAGTATGGTTTTCCCACTTCCAGGAGGTCCTGATACAAGAGTTATAGTATCTTTTGGTAAACCACCTGAAATTAAATCGTCTAAACCACTGATGCCCGTTTTTACTCTCTCTATATTACTCAACATATTTTTACTTTCAGATTGAATTAGAGACATGTAATCTCTATATGTAGTAGCGTGTATAATTACTTTATCTTTTGCTTGGTTGCAACATTTTGAAGATCATTTTTTTTCATGTTTTTGTACAGCTATATTAGTTTTTATGAAAATGTTTATATATTAATAGATAGAGATATATTATAGTAGATTGCAACGAAGTGTCAGAATGATAAAGAAAAACACAAAGATCTGGATCTGGATGCAAAACAACAGGTTGCTTAAAGCAGTGTCTAACCAAAATGCTGGAACACTAACTATCTATGACGAATACGATAACGTCCTGTTGAGAAGGACGGGACTGACCAAACAGCAGATTAAAAATATAGAAATTATTTTTTCAAGTCATTGTATAAAAAAAGTAGGTGATCACAGGGAGCCTTTTACCTACCTTTAGATTATCATTTCCTTAAAAATTTTCTATTTATAATTATGTGGATTCATATAAAACCACTTGTCTTTCTGGATAAATTTTTATGCCCTCGTTGGTTATTTCCATAGCAAATATCTTTTTCTGATGGTCAGAATATCTCATTTTTAAAATCTCAATAGCATTTTCCCGTTTGTCTCCTTTCTGAATATTGTACAATACAATTATTCCATCTGCTAAAAATTCTTCTATTCCAGTGTCGCTAAATCTTGTCGGTATCTGTTCTGTTTCAGTAACTAAAAACGATGTTGCACCTGTTTCTTCAAAGAAACTGAACAGTTGCTGGAGATAAATCCTGTAATTCTTTTCTTTACTAATGGAAGCAGAAATAACTGCAGTTAAGGAATCTACAACAATTACCTCCGGATTAAATCCTTTAGGTATTATCAAAGGTTTGACTTTGTATGATATTTCTGTTGCTGAGCCTGATCCACTTATTGATCCAAACTTCATTCTAAGTATGTCAAGCGGGTTAATCTCTTGGATTAAAAGACGTCCATCGTCAATATATTTTTTCGCATCCCATCCAAAGTTATTCATACTTTTTTCTATTCTTTCGATGCTCTCCTCAAAACTTACGTACATGCAATTTTTTCCTTTAGAGACAAGACTATAGCATACCTGTCTGCAAAAAGTGCTTTTTCCAGTACCCGTTCCTCCAGCAACCAAAACAGAGTTGCCTTTTGGAACACCCCCTTCCGCAAATAAGTCATCAAATCCTATGATGTCAGTTTTAAGCACTTGGTCTTCTTTCTTTTCCTCAACGTCTTCATTCATGTGAAAGTCTCCCATATATTATGAATAATATATATAAGGGAATCTGAAAACTGAATCTCCCTATTTAATCCATCCGTGACCTATCTGTGTATGGATGTAATAATATTCAAGATCGAGATTAATCCCTTTCCCCTTTTTAGTTATTTTCGCATACGATGCTCCTTGTTCGTAATCAACGTTGTTACCAAACATATTGTAAAGTGATTTATTCCAAGCCTTTGGATATTGTGTAGAGATGTTTATACTATACACGTTGGTTATATGGTCTGTGCCTCCTTGAGACCAATTCGTACGAACGAAACATTTTCCGTATCCATATGTCAGATTTTTACCAGGGAATCCAACGATTATGGGAAAATTATAATATATATCTATTGTAGTTCCATTTTCTACAGAGATGGAAGGATCGACCCTCATAACTGGTTCTCCGTTGGGCTGTTTTACTATGACTCCTCCGCCTTCCAGGGAGTATATTTGATTAACGAAGTATGAATTATACGCCTCGTATGTGATGGACGTTAAATCATAGTTGTAAATGCCAGAATCATTACTTATTACTTTTATATTCCATCCACCTGTATCTGGAACTTTAATCTCTCCGTAACTTCCTGCTGTTATGAAATACGGAAGTTCTTTACTTCCAAGTGTTATCATTGTTGATATTGGTGCCGATGAATTTGTTATCGCTTGGAGCTCTATCATGGATTTTAATGATGAGAATTGATTTGATATTTGGTCCATATGTTCTGCTTCTTTTCCCTCCATTATCTCAGGTATGTAGACAAGCTGTATCGTTGATATTATTATTGAAACAAGAGCTACAAGTAGGAGTGCTTCAATAACACCTGCAACAGCATGTTCTTTTTTTACAAATTTTTTGTATTTCATCTCTCCTTCCATTTTCTATATTGTATGTCTATAACTTATATCTTTTCTTTGTAATCTTTGTTCATTATTTACGTTTAATCCAAAATAAAAATAATGCAATTACAGCTATAATAAAAATAAGCTCAAAGACTATCACTAAAGGAAATGGCACTTCGAGTTCAAAACCAAGCAAACCTTCACTACCGCCACTTTGATTTGTTGATTGAGCAATTACTACATATGTTAAATCTGTAGAGGTATCTCCATATTCATCTAATACAGTTAACGTAATGCTATAATTCCCTGAAGCAGTATATGTATGTGTTGGAGAGTCACCAGTTCCAATAGTACCATCCCCAAAATCCCAAAGATACTCTACTATTGATCCATCATCATCATAACTATCAGAACCATCAATATCAATTTCCGTGTTTGCATAGCATGAATAAGGCCCTCCAGCATTTGCCACTGGAAAATGATTAGATGAACCGTCACTTATTGTTAATGTCTCTGTATCTTGTTTGGACCATTCATCGTCATTATCCCTAACCTGGAAATAGATGGTGTGCATTCCAGTTGATAAAACAGATGAATCGAATGATTTATTGCTGCTGATAACTCCATCTATGCTAGAAATCCATTTCCACTCAGTAATTTCACCATCATC
>JAGLML010000043.1 GCA_023140035.1 Thermoplasmatales archaeon | reverse complement strand
TGACATTCAACTCTGGTTTAAGAAAGGTACGGTTGTCAAAGCAAAAGCTTCCAAGGGTGAGAAATTCCTAAATTCTATGCTTAATATGGATAAAGGATCACGAAGGATTGGGGAATTTTCCTTTGGCACGAACTATGGCATTAAAAAGTACGCAAAAAACACCTTATTTGATGAGAAAATCGGAGGTACTATTCACATCGCGGTTGGTAGTGGATATCCTGAAACTGGAAGTAAGAACAAATCAAGTCTGCACTGGGATATGATGTGTGATTTACGTAGAAATGGCGAAGTTTATGCAGATGGCGAGCTCATTTATAAAAATGGAAAGTTTTTGAACATATAGTTTTAAAAGCAAGTACGGAGGAAATAATCTGGATTTGATAGTGTTGCGTTCTACATTAACAACACTCAGAATCTCAAAGCGATAGATTACAATGAACCATACAGTTGGACATGGAAACTGCAACAGCAATCTGCTAATAATTCGAAAGTATCTCTAACTAATCACATCCTTCCTCTTTTTTTGTAAATAATAAAATTTAGCAACGTTAGGATGAAACATAGAACACAGCATGTACAATATTAGAAAATTTTGACAAATAATTAAATTAATAACCCAATAGCTGTCTCTAAATAACTTATAAATAATATCTTTTCATTCCTTATTTTACAATGTGTGGTATTATAGGCATCATAGGGGGAAGATCAGTCTCTCGTCTTGTCTATCACGGTCTGTTTTCCGTACAGCATCGTGGTCAGTCATCTGCTGGAAAGTTAACATATGATGGAAATATCCATGTGACAAAAGATGCTGGATTAGTAAGAGATGTCTTTAATGAGGAAAAAAAGATAGATACCCCGGGAAATATTGGAATTGGCCATACTCGATATTCTACAGCAGGCATGGACGATATTGAGTCATTGAAGAGAAATGCACAACCAGAATATTTGGTAAACCCTTTTTTAGCTACAGTTCATAATGGTAATATTTACAACTGTTCTGAAATGGCTAAAAAAACAAAGAGAAAACCACGAACAGTTTGCGATATTCAATGGTTGTTATTAACTATGGCAGACAATTTATACAAAAAAGAACTAAACGCTGATATAATCTTTGATGCTTGTGAAAAAGTAATGCATCAGGTAAAAGGCAGTTACTCTGCTTTATATCTCGCTGATTCTGGCGAAAATCCTTTTCTTTTTGCAATAACTGATCCTCGTAAAATTAGACCTTTAGTACTAGGCCAATGCGATGATATGTATTGCCTTACTTCTGAAACACGAGTTTTTAAAAGGATTAATTTCGACTATGTTAAAGACATTCCTGGAGGCTCCGTGGTCGTAATTGATAAAAAAGGAAATATCTATGAAAAACAGATAATAAAAAAACAAGAGTTGCCATGTATGTTTGAATTTGTTTATTTTGCAAAACCTGATTCACGTATTAATGGAAGATCTGTACATAAAGTACGTGACGAGATTGGTAGATTACTTGCTAAAGAACAATCTGTTGAAGCAGATATTGTTGTCCCAGTTCCTGAATCAGGAAGAAGATATGCTCATGGGTTTTCCCGAGAATCTGGAATACCTATAGATGAGGGGATAATGAAAGATAAGGACGAACGTTCCTTTATACACCAAACCCAGGAGACTAGAGACAAAGTTGTTGAAGAAGGTTTATCTTTTATACGTTCCGTTCTAAAAGGAAAACGGGTTGTGTTGCTTGATGATTCGATTGTTCGTGGGACCAATATTAAAAAAATTGTTCGAGGTATTAAAAATGCCGGTGCGAAAGAAGTTCACGTGAGAATTGGTTGTCCACCTCTAATTGCTCCTTGTTATCTTGGAATAGATATGCGAAGTAGAAAGGAATTTATTGCTCGGGATAAGAAAGGTGAAATAAGAACTTGGGATCAAATAGCAAATGAAATCGGAGCTGATTCTCTAGGTTATATAAGCATACCTGAGTTAAAGAAAGCCATAGGATCTGACATTTGCCGAGGATGTATAGACTTTCCAGATGGATACCCTCCAGAAATGCAAAATGATGTAAAAAGCCTCTTTAAAATCGACGGAAAATTGGCAAGATCCTACGAATGTATATAGAGATTATACTTTCATATTGGTTAAATCATGATTGAAATTGTTAAAGGGACACTTGAAGAACAGATCATAATACTTTTACAGAAAACATATCCGATAACTATATCTGATATCGAGAAAAAACTTCATTTGTCAAGGAGAATGATTTTGAGAGTTTTACAAAAATTTCAAGTTAAAGGCATCGTACAACTAGAACCTCTATGTGATAAAACATATATCAGATTATCGAGAAACGATTTTAGCTTCGTAGGCAAGAAAAGACAGCGAAAGTTTATAAAACATCATTCAGGAAAGAAAAAACAAGAACAGGAAGATTATGAAGGCATAATGTACTCCTAAGGAAAACTTTGTTATTTTTCAGATTATTTCAATTAAAAAATAGAAAAAAAAGATAAACTAATAAACTGTTTTGGAGTGAAACTGAGCGAAACAAGATTTTAAAACGAAATCTATATTACTTTGGAAAGTGGAAGGAGAGAAATGGAAGCATCTAGTATAGAAATTAAAGAAGATATAGATAGTGAAAAGTATCTTAATACAATCGGAAAACCAAAAATTGCCTATTTTTCGATGGAGATTGGGTTAGATAAACACATACCTACTTATAGTGGTGGGCTTGGCATTTTAGCTGGCGATACATTAAAATCATGTGCAGATCTAAATGTCCCAATTGTAGGAATTACACTACTTTCTGAAAATGGATATTTTTATCAAAAAATTGATGAGGGGGGGAATCAAATTGAACTCCCAATTAATTTTAATATTAATGATTTTCTTGCGTTGCTTCCAAGCAAAACAAGTGTTATAATCAAAGATAGAACTGTAAACATTCGTATTTGGCATTACTTAATTAAAGGATTAAACGAATATTTAGTTCCTGTTTTTTTTCTTGATACAAATCTTGAAGAAAACAGTGAAGCGGATAGGGAGATTACAAAACATCTTTATGGAGGAGATAACAAATATCGTCTCGCTCAAGAAATTGTTCTTGGTATTGGTGGGGTTAGGGCAATACGAGCACTTGGCTATAAAACAGTCGATAAGTACCATATGAACGAGGGGCACGCTGCTCTCGGCACCCTTGAACTTTTTCGTGAATTAAAAAATATTGAAAAAGTTAGAGAACAATGCGTATTTACAACACACACTCCAGTTGCTGCAGGTCACGATCAATTTGATCTTTCTTTTGCTAAACCTATGTTGGGAGATATATTACCAGATTCTGTTCTCGATGAGATTACATTTGAGAACAAACTAAACATGACCAGACTTGCCCTCTTTTTCAGTCACTATGTTAATGGCGTTGCAAAAAAGCACGGTGAGGTGTCTCGGTCAATGTTTCCCGGTTATTCGATAGATTCCATTACAAATGGTGTTCATACGCCTACTTGGGTTTCGGAACCATTTCAAAGATTATTTGATAAACATCTGCCAGGATGGCGTTCTGATCCCTACATTCTTAGAGCCACATTTAGCATAGAAAAACGTGAAGTGTGGGCTGCCCACATGGAGGCAAAAAAGGGTCTCATAGATTTTGTCAACAACAGATACAATGTTGGCATGAATTATGATCATTTCACAATAGGATTTGCCAGGCGACAAACAGCATATAAAAGGCCTGATTTGTTAATATCTGATTCAGAACGACTCGAGCAAATTGCTGAGAAAGTAGGACATATTCAGATCATCTATGCTGGAAAAGCACACCCTAATGATAGTTCAGGTAAAGAGACAATTAAAAAAATTTTTAATGTTATGAAGACAATAAATGGAAAAATAAAAATTGCCTATATCCACAATTATGACATTAGTATTGGGAAAATGATGACTGCAGGTGTTGATCTCTGGCTAAACACACCACGAAGACCAAGGGAGGCTTCAGGAACCTCAGGGATGAAAGCTGCCCACAACGGAGTTCCACAGTTTAGTACGTTAGATGGCTGGTGGCTGGAAGGGTGTGTTGAAAACATCACAGGATGGGCAATAGGACCAGAAAAAACGGAAGAGGAAGAATCCGACGATGAAGTCGATAGAAATGACCTTTATAATAAACTTGAAAATTGGATAATACCTAAATTTTACAACGATAGAGATAATTGGATAAGAACTATGAGAAGTTGCATAGCAATAAACGCATCATTTTTTAATACAAACAGAATGATTCAACAATACGTTCTAAACGCCTATTTTATGTAGTAAAATATTCTCATATTTGGGAGATATGTTTTCTATGTCCTCTACCCACGAGCGAAGTATTTCTGCTACACTCCATGCTTGTGTTATGCAACCTCGTGGAAAGTGAGGAGAATCTCCATCGAATATTTCATGTATAGAACCATCCCAATTACCGTCAAAAACGTCAAACATTGGTTTTAAAAAATTCTGAAATGCGAAGTCTCTCCATGCCAATTCATGATTTTTAACCTTAACGAATGCTTTGATGAATGGTCCCATAAGCCAAGGCCATACCGTACCATTGTGATAAGCAATATCTCTGTTATAATCACCAAGATATGTTCCCTTATATCTTGAATCATCTGGCGATAGAGTTCGTAATCCAAAGATGGTAAATAATTTTTTTTGAACATCATTTACTATCTTTTTTTGCAACCCTTTATTTATCATAGAGAAATCAAGAGAAACAAGAAAGATTTGATTAGGTCTAAACGACAAATCTTTGGTATCAATAACGTCATATTGTCGATCAAATTGTTTATTAAAGCTTTCTTTTGCTTTTTCTGCTAAATCAGAATATGTATCATCCTTGCTTGATATGTTTGCTAGATTGCCCATTACTCTAAGAGCATTATACCATAAAGCCTGAATTTCAACTGCTTTTTTTGAACGAGGCGTAGGAAAGTAGTCTCCAATTTTTACATCCATCCAAGTAAGCCCTTCCGCATGACTTATGAGAAAATCATCGTCCATGTGAATATTGTATTCAGTTCCATTTTTGTAACCATCAATAATAGAATGTAATGTTTCCCACACTTCATCTAGAAAGTTTAGATCATTTGTATATTTCAGATATTGATATACTCTATCTATAAACCACAATGAAGCATCTACAGTATTATAAATTGCTTTTGAATCTCGATCCATGAATGCATTTGGAATTAAGCCGTTTTTACGGTGCTCGCCAAAGCTTAAAAGCATTTGTTTTGCATCATCGAACCTCTTTGTAACAAGTGCAATTCCTGGTAGTGATACCAATGTATCTCTGCCCCAATCACCAAACCAATGATACCCCGCTACAATCGATTTTTTATTATTCTTTTTTACAACAAAATTGTCAGTTGATAACACAAGTTTTTCGAACTTACTTGGAAGATCTGCTCGTTCAAGTAAACTTTTTTTCCTCTGTATTTCCCGTAAATATATTTCCGAAGGGTTACTTTCTACATTATTTTCGAGTGTAAAAATCAGGTAATATTCACTAGAACTCTTGATAGTTTTATAAAAATCACCGATATGAATACTATTGTCTATCCAAGAATCATTTCTTTCCCGATCCTTTTCATAATGAAATTCCACCCAATAGTCTGTTGGTTTATAGATAGAATCTTTAAGCATAATTTTAAGTGTTTTATCTATGTTGCTTGGTTTTATACAAACCCCATGTTCAAAAAAGTCCTGTTTAAATGATACAGATCCTGGTTCAGTTGTATCATAAAAATGCCTTGAATTTATGGCTGGATTATGAATAGCTGATATTGGTTTGTCTGTTTTAATCTCATATTTAACAAATGTAGTATTTTTTTGATACTCCATAAAAATTGTTTTTTTGAGTTTTACTCCTTCCACATCATAAAGAAACGAGGGAAATACATCAAAAACAAATCTACCTTTGTAGTTTCTTAAATCATAAACTTTATCTTCAACATTTATTCTATCATATACATTTGATACAACCATCCATCTTTTCGTTGGTGGATTCAAACTTGCTATCAATAAGCCATGGAACTTTCTAATATTATCGTTAAAATAAGTTAAAGAAGCGTAACTTCCAAGGCCATTTGTAACTATCCATTCTCTCATAGTTCACTACATATCCTCACTCTTACATTACTTTCTGCTTCAAATCTTGGAGGATATTCATATAGTTAATAAACCCCTCGTAAGGGATATCATAGGGGCTAAAATATGCGTGAACGTTACCATCTTCAAATCCTTTTGTAGAAACGTAATAAAGATGATCAGACGTTTGCAACAGGCGCCAAGCATGTAATAAATCTTCGTCATCTTGTTTTTTTACCTTTCGTTCAATATCTCTTAATTCATTGAAGCAAGCAATCTGCATGTCATTGCCAAGCCACGTAGAGACATCGCGATCTTCATCTGCCCATGAGATAGCCCAGGGAACATCAATCTCTCCTATAGTATTATATCTATCAACTACTTCGCTAACAGTTACAAAATCAAGATGTTTATGTTTAAGTACCGCTCTAGGAAGATGTTTAATAAAATCAAAAATTCCTGTCTCTGTCCATTGATGCTCTCCAAATGTTTCATAGTCAATAAATAGATTTATAACATCCCCTTCACAATGTGACATCCAATACGCATATTTATCTGCCGTCAAAGGAAAACCTGGCCAGTCACGTACTGAGAATCTGAAGCCAATATCATCACTTAGTTTGTAATTTCTCATGAGCACTTTGAGATTAGCGTTAACTGGCTTATACAGAAAATTTGGTGAACGCCATCCTAAAACTTTTTCTGATCCCTCTGTAATAATTCCCTTGTAACCTAACTCCTCAATTTTTTTTGCGATGCGATTGTCATAAATTGCTTCTGTATTTCTGAAAACTTTTGGTTCATAATTAAATATTCTCTTGATCATTTGATGGTGCATTTTCACCTGTTCTTCGAATTCATCAAGTTCATCATACAGTGATGATAGAGAATGATAGTATGTTTCTTCAATTAAATCAACAGCACCTGTTTTGAATAAATCTTTAAAACTATCTAGAACTTCAGGCATAAACCGTTCACAGTACTCGACAAACGTTCCCGTTAGGCTAAATGATATTCTAAATTTACCATTAAATTCATTAATTAAATCAAGTAATAATCTGTTAGTAGGAAGATAGCATTTTTTTGCTACTTTTTCAAATATCTTTTGGTTTAATTTACGATCAAAATATGTAGATAAAGAGTCATCATTTTTACCGATATTAAATACTGAAAAACGATTCAATCGCATAGGCTGATGGACTTCGAAATAGAAGCAAACTGATGGCATTATGTTATTCCTCTGTAAACATCAAGTGTATTATCAGCAACTCTGTCCCATGTAAATATGTTAATCTCTCGGTTACCTTGCTCAGCTAACGTTTTATGTAACGGTTTATACCTCAATAATGATATAATCTTATTTGCCATTTCATCAGTATCCCAGAAATCAACACGGAGACAATTTTGAAATGTTTCAGAGACGCCAGCTGTTTTAGAGACAATTGTCGGAGTTCCAGCAGAAATAGCTTCAAGAGCAGTTATGCCAAACGGTTCACTTACCGATGGCATTACATAAACACTGGAAATCTGATAGATGTGCTTTACTTCTTCTTCAGTAAGCTTGCCAGTAAAGATAACTCGATTTGAAATTCCAAGGTCAATGGCTTGACTTATCAGGCGAGGAAGCATGTCTCCAATACCAGCAACAACAAATCGAGTATCCTCGTGCTCCAATACCTTTTTTGCTGCTTTTAGGAAAAATTCTGGGCCTTTCTGGATGGTTAATCTGCCCAAAAATAATACAATGTTCTTTTTTTCACTCTCCCCAATTGGGTATACAGCATTATGTACAACAGTAATTTTATCAGGATTTATACCGTATTTTTCAACAATAACTCTTTTTGTGAAATGACTTACTGCAATTATCTTATCTGCTTTTTCCATGCCTTCTTTTTCAATATTGATAAACCAATCGTTAGGGTAAAGCCAGCCTGATCTATCATATTCAGTTGAATGAACAGTAAGAACAAGAGGGATGCCCATTTTTTCCTTCAGTGCAACCCCTGCTTTCATTGTTAACCAATCATGACAATGAATAAGATCATACTTTCCGTTTACTTTCTGAACTAGAAGATCATTATATCTGTAAACACTTTCAAAAAATTGACCTGCAAGTTTTTTATCCTCAGG
>JAGLML010000042.1 GCA_023140035.1 Thermoplasmatales archaeon | reverse complement strand
TATTTAATTTTGATAAATACTACAAACTTTTTCTAGGTAAAAAGTACGATTCTATTTTAAAAGAATGGAAAAATCAATCTGATACCCTTGGAAGAAGAGTGAGAATTAATACAGCTTCAGAACAGATAATAGGAAAAGCATACGATATTGATCAATCGGGTTTTTTGATTGTTATCGGAGATTCAGGAGAACGGAAAAAAGTTGCGAGTGGAGATAGTTTTTATATTGAAAATTAGCTTTGTTTTTGAAATTATTGGTTTTTTATATTTTAGATAGGATACATAGTTAGTTTTTTATACCACGGAAACTATATATAATTAACGTGTGTTAATTGATGTTAGGGGGACAAATATGAAAAAAATCATGCCTATATGTATAATGGGAATATTAATCCTGAGCGGATTTGGAGCTGTTGCACTGAATAGTGACAACGAAGAACTTGATTTTGAGACCATAGATTTTGAAAATACAGGTGGTGGAAATCGTGATTATACACATACAGTATTAGTAGAAGTTGGAACTGGCTCCTGGTGTTACTGGTGTCAATTTACAAATGCTGTTATGCACGATATATATGCTAATGGCGACTATGATTTTGAATATGTTGAACTAGTTGATTCAAACCCAATAGCTGTACAGAGAATCAATGAGTATAACCAACACTCATATCCAACTTCTTTTTTTGATGGAGGATATGAAGTATTAGTCGGTGGATATGATACTTGGCCTTCCTATACCAGTAAAATGGATCTATGTGGGGCACGAGCTGTTCCAGATATATATGCCACCATGGATGTCTTTTGGCTTGGAGGTGAGCAGATGGATATTGATGTAAGTATTCAGAATAATGAAGCCTCTGAATACACTGGGCATTTACGTGTATATGTTGTAGAAATAGTCTCAAGGTGGAAAGATAGTGGAAATGCAGATTACAACCATGGATTTTTGGATTATGCGTTCAATCAGGATATTTCAATACCTGCAGGAGAGTCATTTACAGCTAACACGGTATGGGATGGATCCTCATGGAATAACCCTGATATAACCATGGATAATATCCAGGTAATTCTTGCAGTTTTTAATTCTGAATGGCATCAAGGATATGCAGATCCACCTTCAGGAGATCCTTTCGATGCATATTACAATGATGAAACAATAGCTGCGACTCCTAGTGCAAGTGGTGCACCTAACAAACCAAATCCCCCTTCTGGACCGACGAGCGGAGTAATAGATGTAGAATATACCTATACAGGAAGTACAACAGATCCTGATGGGGATGATATTTATTATCTCTTTGATTGGGGCGATGGTACAGACAGCGGGTGGCTTGGGCCGTATGCTTCAGGCACCCAGGTAGAAGCAAGTCATACCTGGACCTATGCAAACACCTTTGGTGTCAGACTTAAGGCTAAAGATACTATGGATGGGCCATGGTCAGATCCATTGAGCGTTGAAATTGCTGGACCAAGAATTGAAATAGGAAGTATTGATGGTGGATTACTTAAAGTAGGTACGGTGATTCAAAACGATGGAGATATTGAATTTACTGATGTAAATTGGAAGATCACACTAGCCGGCGGTGCTTTTATTGGTAAAGAGACGACCGGGGAAGGTTTAACCGTTCCCGCAAATGGAGAAGCAACTATAAGTTCGGGTCTAATATTTGGATTTGGACCAACAGAGATCACCGTGGAAGCTTGGATACAAGACGGACCATCAGATATGAGACAGCAAGATGGGTTTGTATTCTTGTTCTTTGTAAAGGTTAACCCAGGTGGCGGCATATAATCCTTTGGTAAATTGGGAGTTTTTCTCCCATTTTTATTATTTTTTTGATTATTTGAGTTTTGTCTGAGATATTTTTGAGTCGAACGTTTTTTATGATACGATTCTAATGAATAAATTAGGCATTTTAAAATATCTCCTATTTGTATTGTGATAAATTTATTATTACAAAACATTTAAATCAATGTATTGTATTATTAAATTTAAGGGGGATAAAATTATGCAAAATAAATATATTAAAAAAGTCGTTGCTTTTTCAATAGTTGTAATATTACTAATGATAGCAATGGTTCCAGCTTTCGGCTCGGTGATTGTTAAAACTACCAATGATGGAATAGAAATAAGTAACGATTTGACAAAGGTTTCTACAGACAGAGGTTGGTATTGGAAACCACCGTATCCGAACTATGCACCACATACGCCTGGTGGTATGCCCGATTTCGATCAAAAACAAGATCGATGGAAAAGCATTTCTGATGGGGGAAATGGCATAGCAGACACAAACGCAACCGGGGATGATGTACAGCTTATCCCTGTTGGAGGTGCAGTGAATCCGGGGGATATTATTGTAGCACCCGGACCGAACTGTCAGTTAGATACGAACGTTAGTGGTGATGATGTTGAAGAGTGGGCATTCTGCGGACCAGTTGCAATTGCAAATTGTTTCTGGTGGTTTGACTCAAAATTTGCAAATCCTGATGGCACACCAGGAGATGGAATAGATGAGTTCTCTCTAGTGGAGAATTATGGTGTCGCAGATGATCACTCGTCAGATAATGTACCACTACTTATAGAAAAACTAGCAAGAGCGATGAACACCACTGATAAAGGCACTACTTATATCAGTGATATGCAAAACGCTGTTAATGAATGGTTTACAGATACAGGTCTTGCTGATTGGTTCGAAGAGACCACTTATAATATGCCTACCTTTGAATTTATAGAGGGTGAGATCGAGCGAAGTCAGGACGTTATTCTATTGCTAGGATTCTATGATTATGTAATTGGTGATAAAGTTGTAGATCAGTCGCAACCTGTCGGTCTTTATAACGATTGGTTACAAACTTCTACCTGGTGGGATTATCAAAGTTTTGTACCTACTGTTAACAGACTCGATGCAATAAAAATCCTTCTTGTTAGCAATAATCCAGATGACTGTGAAATCGAGATTAATGTATACGATACTCAGGGAGGACTTCCGATTGGAACAGCGACTTTAAACCCTGGATACCTTGCAGCACCAACGTGGATTCAGTTCCATTTCGAACCATCGGTTGATCTCAATCCTTATGACACTTATTATTTTGACGTCCGACAACTAGAAGATGGTTTTCATTATGAATGGTTCTTTATGTCGCCTGACCCATATGCAGCAGGAACAGGATGGATGAATCAAGTTCCAAATGATCCATATGGCAACCCCTTCGACTGGACATTCGAAACAGAACACTACGATCCTCCACCAGGCTCGGTAAGAAGAGGAGCGCACTATGTCACATGTGCCGGTGTTAATTCTGAGGAATTCAAGATTGCATTTAGTGATCCACGTTATAATGTATCTAATCCCAGTGGAGGTGACCACAATGATGCACAAAATGTTTCCCATGACACATACAATGTTAATACAACTTGTCCTTGTCCAGATCTCGAATACGAATGGTGGCTACCAGACTACCATTCGGGTTATGATTATACTATAGTGGAACAAGCAGTTGTCATCTGTCCATTACCTGATGAAGAACCGCCGATAGTGGAAATAACAAAGCCAGGAAGTGCAATATATTTCCTTAACATCGAGATATTTCCATTCTTCCTTCCATTTATAATTGGACCTATTGATATAGAGGTTACTGCTTCAGACAACCGAGAAATAGAAAGTGTGGAATTCAAAATCAATGACATATCACAATGGACTGATACTACTGAGCCATATATATGGACATGGGAGGAAGGCGTCTTCTTTATACAAAATATAGAAGTAGTTGCCGTCGATGGTTCAGGAAACCACGGTTATGATACACGCACTGTATTGAAGTTCTTCTAATCAAAAAACAAGCAATTCACTAGACAATATGGTAAATTACCATCCATAATCTTTTTTTTATTTAAATTTGAAAAATAATTAGATTTATAAACAAACAAATGTTAGGAAAAATGGGGAGGTTCGGATAAGAATCTTGGGAAATAAATTCATCAATTCCTGATTCTTTCCATCCGAACTTCTCTACTATCATTTTATTTTTAGATGAACAGATAGGATTAACAAATCATAAAAGACAAATTTCGTTTTAATTATCAGGTGAATACCAAAGAAAATTTTAAAAGGGTGGATATGTAAAGTGTAGTATTACCACCGTGACCTCTGTTCACTTCAGGACATGTATATTCTTCTTCTTACATATATCTATAAGCATTTTTGGCCATACAGTAACACTGCATTCACCAAGATGAGCTTTTTTTAGTAACAACATATATGTTCTTGATTGTCCAATTCCACCTCCAATACTAAGTGGAATTTCATCATTTAAAATCATCTGATGGTATGGCAATTTTAGAAAGTCTAACTGACCGGTTATTTCAAGTTGCTTTTTTAATGTCTCTTTAGTAATTCGTATTCCCATCGAAGTTAACTCATGACGTCTTTTTGTAACTGGATTCCAAACAAGAATGTCGCCGTTAAGACCATGCATTGGTTTCCCATCATCTGATACGGCTTCAGTTATCCAATCATCATAATCTGCAGCTCTCATTTCATGAGGATACCCGTCTTTAAGAGTGTAGCCTATGCCTATAATGAAAACAGCTGAATATTTCTGAATAATTTCTGTTTCTCGTTGTTTTCTTGGAAGATCGGGGTACATATCAAGAATATCTTCTGCATGCAAAAAGGTTAGTTTATCTGGCAAATTTGGATATTTACTGGTTTTTAATTGAGGGAATAACTTTTGAACATGATTTTCTGCTCCTTTAAGCACCTTCCATATTTTACTTAATGTATCTTTAAGATAATCCAAATTACGATCTTCTTTAGTTATTACCTTCTCCCAATCCCATTGATCAACATATGAACTATGATCATGATCAAGAAAGTAATCCTTACGTACTGCTCTCATGTCAGTATAAATACCTTCTCCAACTTTACAGTCAAATTGACTTAACGCCCATCTTTTCCATTTGGTTACAGCTTGAACAACTTGAGCATCTATTTGCTTATCGAGCCCTAGCCCACATTGAAAATCTATTGGAGTCCTTGAACCATCCCTATCAAGATAATCATTCATTCCGCTATCGCGGTCAACAATAAGGGGACACTCAACTCGAAACAGATTAAGTTCTTTTGTTAACCCTTCTTCAATATAGTTTTTTATAGCTGCAAGTGCTAATTGTGTCTCTTTTAGGTCAAGTAAAGGTTCATAGTCTTCTGGCAATATCTTTTCAACTTCATCATAGGTTCCTATACCCGGTCCTGCTAAATCTGCTTTTTTATCTGCCATGGTGATCAATCCTTCCCCTGGCATACAGAAGGGGTTATTTAAACTTTTATTGTCTCTTTGTTTTTAATCGCCCTCAGATACGTCAGATAAATAATGCTTCTTTGTTCATATGAAGTTATCAAACGTTTAAACAACATAACACTGATGCTACCTTCAAAAACATTTAATTAATCCTTAATATATCTCCCATTTGTGGGCGGGTAACAAAGTGGTTATGTGGCGGACTGCAGATCCGCATACGGGGGTTCAAATCCCTCCCCGCCCTCTGGAGGAGACATTCTGTTAAAAAGTAAGTATTACTTTACTTCATCAACCATTATTTTTATTATATTTGTTTTATTATTATCTTTTAATCAAACAGTTGAGGGAGAACCTCCTTTTTCAATTATAATAAATGAAGTCATGTATATTCCAGTAGAAAACGATCATTACAATGAATGGATCGAACTTTTTAATCCAACATCTTCTCTGATAGATGTTAACAACTGGACATTATATGATGGAAATGAAGAAGATATCATAATAGGTGATTTGGATCATGGAGATGGTACAACTATAATACCAGCAGGCGGTTATGCAATAATTACAGATCATGGAACAAAAGTTTATGAAAATTTTACTGTCTCGGAAAGTGCGATAAAACTGCATGTCGACGACAGCGCTATTTGCGGCTATGGATTAAACAATGAAAAAGAAAAATTATTCCTAAATGATACATCAGGAAATATTATTGATACTGTGGAATGGGGGTATGACTATTTTGATGTTCCAGGACTGCCAGCAAATAATGTAAACAAAGGCAACTCTCTAGCACGCTATCCTAATACAGATACTAATAATTCTATTATCGATTTCTATTATGGAATCACGCCGACACCTGGAAGCAAAAATGAGGTGGATTTTGACATCGATCTATATCCTTTATATATCCCAAAAATACAATGCGATGAAGAATATAGCATACCTTTTGCAATTAAAGTAAGTATAAGTAGTCTGAATTCTAATGAAAGTTATCAATTAAAATCATTTGCTGTAGGAAATCTGTCCAGCATATGGCCTGCAACTCAAACTTGGAATGGAACATCGTGGAAATATTCTAATAATTACACATCTACGATGATAACAGATGAGTACGGAGCTTGGTCTGGATGGCAATATCTAAGATTCAAAAAAGAGTACCAAGAATATAAAAGAAATATTGAAAACAATAGTGCAGCATATTTAATGGTGAAAATTAGAAATGACAATATTTCATATAAAGTCTTAAAAAAAGTTCTTCTTCTTGATATGGATGAATCCACATTAAATGGCACTTTAGGTGGGTATGTTATTGGAAGAGCTGAAAAACATCAAGAATTTCTTGGAAACAAAATGGTGTTTGTTGAAAATAAAATAGGCACTATTACAGGAATCTATTTCACAGAAGACAATGGAATAGAAGATGATCTAGTACTAAAATCAGGATACTATAAGATACCCTCTCCAGTTGGCTCATGGTACACTTTAAAATTTTTAAATGGTAGTAATCTAATTCACTTTATTTCAAACGTAGATATAGAACAAGGTGAATATGGAGTTGATATTCAATGCCCAGAAACATACTACCCAGTTAAGAGAAATGAATTGCTCGATATTCCCTTAATAGTGAAAAATGTTGGTGATTTCTCAGATGATATCGAGGTGAAAATCGATTCCATTACTGATGGATGGGAAGGAATTTTAGATAAAAGTAAAATCTTTCAAAATCCTGGCGAGATGTCCTACGTAAATCTGCATATTATTCCCTGCCCAAAAAATAGCTGCAAAAGTGCCAATATCACTATTTATTCAACTTCTGAAAATGATGTCGGTGAATATGATGAAATAACCATTGCAATCGATATTCTTGCACCCGATATGACAATTACCAATCTCACGTGTTTTGATACATTCAGCCAAAAAAATAATAGGTTTGGAGAAGGAGAAACTGTAAAAATAAAAGCACGAGTGAAAAACCTTGGAAATGAAAATGCGACAGATGTTAATGTATCGTTTTATCATGATTTTAAAGATGCTAAGCACTTTATTGGACGCAAACATTATGATTCGATAAGTAAATATCAAAAATATCCTTCTGTTGAATGGGATACCACGAATTTAGAAGAAGGAAATCATACCATTTTTGTAATTGTTGACGAAGAAAATAGTATTGAGGAATTTGACGAATCCAACAACGAATTTTCAATGCAGGTTGAAATTTACAGCACACGCCCAGTTAATGCAAGTAAAAGTATTTTGATGATTGAGATTTATTATCACACTCATTCCAGAGTTAATAACGAATTTACTACAATATATAATCCAACAAACAATAAATTGAACATTTCTGGTTGGTATATTACTAACAAACCTTGGAAAAATGTCGATGACCAAACTAAGATTATCTTCCCCGAGCATACAATAATATTTCCAAAAACCTCTATTCATATCACTCAAAACGCAAGTGCTTTTAAGAGGGAAACAGGAAAAATTCCTGATTTTGAATATGCCGTTGACTCAAATGATCAGATACCACAGATGGCCGCTCCTAAAACATTTAGATTAAGCAATAATGGAGGGGCAGTAGCATTGAAAGACCGATTTAATCATACGGTAGATATTCTAGTTTATGGCGAAATAGAATACAACTGCAATGGATGGAGTGGATTGCCCGTCAATCGCTCAGGAGTAGGAGTGATTCTCAAAAGAAATTTTAACAAGTACGGCGTACCAATAGACGTCAACACTTCCAGTGATTGGATTCACCCAAGAAGATATGGTATCGGCCAATCAAATTTCCCCTATGCTCGTTTATCAGTTACAGGAAAGATAAAGACATTTGTCTCCCCTGACTGCAGTTTTAAAACGATAGTAAATGAATTACGAAATGCAAGCGAATCAATTTATTTTAATATCTATGAATTTACAAATCCCTTTTTGTGTGATGAACTTGTCGCAGCATTAAAAAGAAATGTCTCTGTAAATGTATTTTTAGAAGGTTCACCAGTAGGAGGTATCGATGAGAGAGAAAGATTCATACTAAATAGGATAAGAAACAACGGCGGGAAAATAAGATTAATCGTAAACGATCAAAAAAACGATGTTTATGCCAGATACACCTTTGATCATGGAAAATATCTTGTAATCGATAACAACACATTGATCGTGGAAAGTTGCAATTGGGCTAAGACAGGCATACCAATAGATCCAACCTTTGGAAATCGAGAGTGGGGCATAGTAGTGAAAAGTGAAAATGTAGCAAATTATTTTTTGA
>JAGLML010000041.1 GCA_023140035.1 Thermoplasmatales archaeon | reverse complement strand
ACAAGTATTATGTGGAAAATAATCCCGTTATTTCCGATTACGAATTTGATCAATTACTGAAAGAACTCGAATCATTAGAAGCCAAGTTTCCTGATTTAGTTACTCCCGACTCTCCAACTCAACGGGTTGGCGGAGAGTCCCTGGACGGTTTTATTACAGTAGAACATAAGACGGCCATGCTCTCTCTTGATAACACATACACCTATGATGAGCTACGGGAATTTGATGAACGGATTAAAAAGAATGTTGGAGATGCTCAGTACGTTATTGAGCCAAAAATAGATGGCACAGGCGTTGCACTTCTTTATGAGAAAGACGTTTTAGTGAGAGGGGCGACAAGAGGGGATGGTGTGAGAGGAGATGATATAACATCTAATCTAAAAACCATCCCTAGCATACCTCTGAGATTGCGAGAGAAAACCTTAAAAAACGTAGAGGTGCGCGGTGAAGTATACTTCCCTTTGAAGGGTTTTAGAAAATACAATAGGAAACAAGCTGAAAAAGGAGAGGCTGTTTTTGCAAATCCTCGAAATGCTGCTGCTGGTTCTTTAAGACAGCTTGACCCTAAAATCGTAGCATCACGACCACTTGATATTTTTATCTATACCATATCGTTCTCTGAAAAAGATTTTCTTACTCATGAAAAAGCTATAAAGGTTTTACAAAAAGTAGGTTTCCGCGTTAATCCGTTGATAAAAAAGGTAGAAAACATGGAGGAAGTCATCCAGTATTGCGAGGAACTTGAAAAAAAACGTGAGACGCTTGATTATGAAATCGATGGTGCAGTAATCAAAGTAAACTCACTTGCAAAACAGAAAGAACTTGGGGAAACAACAAAGCATCCACGATGGGCAATTGCATATAAATTTGCAGCAAAACAGGCCACAACAAGACTTAAGGATATTGCTGTTCAGGTTGGGAGAACGGGTACATTAACCCCTGTGGCAATCTTGGAACCTGTTCCAGTTGGGGGAGTTACTGTTTCACGGGCAACACTGCATAACTTTGACGAGCTAAAAAGAAAAGATGTCAGAATTGGAGATGTGGTGTTAGTTGAACGCAGTGGAGATGTTATACCACAGGTAGTAAAGAGTATAAAAGAGAAAAGAGCAGGTAATGAAAAAACAAGAAGAATTCCAAAAAAATGTCCCATTTGCAGATCAAAAATCATTCACATCGAAGGTGAGGTCGCCGTACGATGTCCAAATCGCATGTGTCCAGCCCGTTTGAAATGGCGAATAAAATACTATGCATCAAGAGACGCAATGGATATTGATCATTTGGGAGAATCAACCATTGATAAACTTATTGAGAATGATTTTATCAACAATATCGCAGATTTGTACAGCCTTAAAAAAGAAGATATTTTAACTTTGGAGGGCTTCAAAGAGAAATCCGCCCAAAACTTACTAGATTCAATTGAGAAAAGTAAAAATCAGAGTTTGTCTCGTTTGATTTATGGTCTTGGCATAAGACATGTAGGAAAATATGCTGCTCAATTGCTCGCATCACAATATAATTCAATTGATAAACTCGCAAAAACAGATATTGAAGAACTCAAGGAGATTCACGGTCTTGGTGATAAAACAGCGGAAGCTGTTGGCACTTTTTTTGCTACAGATGAAAACATCGAACTTATTAACAAACTAAAAGATATTGGAATTAAAACACACGAGGCTGTGAGAACAGAAGACATGCCACTAAAAGGAAAGAAATTTGTTTTCACAGGGGGATTACAATCGTTATCACGTCCAGATGCATCAGATGTTGTTAAACAAAAGGGAGGTATTGTTTCGTCCTCTGTTAGCAAAGATACAGATTATGTTATCGTGGGTGAGAAACCAGGCTCAAAATTTGAAAAGGCAAAAAAATTGGGACTTACAATCCTTAATGAAGAAGAATTTAAGAAATTAGTTGGCAAATAGAGGTGTAGTATGGTGGAATGTAATGTAGAAAAGAACAAAATGGATTGCAACTGTACCTATTCATGTGATAAGAAAGGCATGTGTTGTGAATGTCTAAAGTATCACTGGAGTCGTGGCGAAGTTCCAGCATGTTTTTTCCCGGATGATATAGAAAAGACGTATAATAGAAGCATAGAGAATTTCATACAAGTATATCAGCAAAGAGGAAGGTAATTAGGTTATTACTTCTTAAGGTTAAATTAATCAAAAACAGAAAAAAGTCAAATATTGTTAATTAGATAAAAATTATATAGTGAGTATAATTTATGATTATAAGATAAGAAAAATATTATAATTAATAAGAACATGCGTTATTATGATAAAATAGGGAGGAACCATTTTAGATGAAATTTCTTCTTTTAAGGCATCCTGAAGAATGGACACAACCTGGCATTTTAGGTCATCCTCCTAACCGTTCATCAATTTATCCGCCTATTGGTTTGTTATATATTGGAGCATCTTTAGAACAAAATGGTCATAAAGTTGAGATCATCGATTTTGGTGCCGAGTCTGTTTCAGAAAAACATCTGGAAAATTGTTTGATGACAGCAAATGCTGTTGGAATGACGGTATATACGAATAATTACAAGAGTGTTGCAGATACTGCGAAAGTGATTAAGCAATTAGACCCTGAAATTCCAATAATTATCGGTGGTCCCCATTGTACATTCCTTAAAGAACGTGCTCTATCAGATATACCTGATGCAGATATTGCAGTTGATTTAGAAGGAGAATGTGTCATATTAGATATAGTTCGATTCTTACACGGAAGAAAAAAATTATCTGATATAAATGGCATATACTATAGAGAAAATAATCAGATAAAATCAGCAAAAAACAGTGAGATAATTAAAGATTTAGATTCCCTACCGTTTCCTGCACGCCATCTGGTAGAAAAATATGATTACGGCAACTTCCCTTGGGGGGTACAGCCTAAGAAAAAATTTACCTCTATGTTAACAACTAGAGGTTGTCTATTTCGGTGTCGTTTTTGTGCAAAATATGATAATATTAGAAAAGGCTATGGTTTTCGAGAAAGATCTGCAGAAAATGTGGTAGAAGAAATTCAAGTGATAAATGAGAAATATCGGTCTGTGAAGATCGTTGATGAAAATTTTCTTGCTGATCAGAAACGAGCACATAGAATATTTGATATGCTATTGGAAATTGGTACTACTATCGATATTTTGATTATGGGAGCACGTGTAGACTCTGCGGAAAGAGAATTATACAAAAAGATGAAGAAAGCAAATGTTACGTATTTGGGTTTTGGCATTGAATCTGGAACGCAAGCTGTCCTTGATTGTTACAATAAGAAAATTACATTAGATCAGATTAGAAGGGCTGTTGAATTATCCAGGGAAATGAATTTTTCAACGGTTGGCAGTTTCATACTTGGTGCACCAATAGAAAGAGAGGAACATATTGAAGAGACAATTAAGTTTGTATGTTCGCTACCTCTTGATACGGCTATTTTTCGGCCGTTAAAATACGAATTAGGTTCTGATCTATGGGCTGAAGCAGTGAAAAATAAGAAAATATCCTCGGAGGAATATTTAGTTCCTGCTGATTCACGGAGAGGGCTAGGACATTTCACTGTCGAAGAATTGTATGAATATACAAAAAAGGCAACCACACGATTCTACCTACGACCGAATTACATTTTAGGTCAGATCTATAGAGCTTTCTTGGGAAAGGATACTAATCGTCTTAAGAATTTGTTCAGAGTTGCAACATCCTATCCATGGAGAAATATTGTATAATATGGTTAATTAGTTTTTGCCCAGGTAAAAAAACATAAGGTGTCAAAATAGGGAGGAAGATAATATGCAAATTATTTCCAAAAGGCTTGACCCCTCTGACAGGTGTTATAGCTTTTTGGTAATCTGGGAGGTTTTTGTGGGGCGGATAAAAAGGGATTGAAAATTAGGTGTTTTTAGCCAGAAGAACCTGTGACGTAGGGCAGCGTTTATATAATCCATCATCCTATAGAAACAGGGGAAAGGAGGAAAATCATTGGGCAATTATTTATTAAATAACGGTTTAGACAGAAACATAGAATCGAGTGAAGATGAAAAAATTGTTGAAGAGTTTTATGAAAATGTTTGGCCAGAATTTGTTCGTTGGTGGTGCACAGAAGAAACTCTTGGATTGCATTATGCATTTTACGAAGACGGAATTAGAACTTTCAAAGAAGCAATTCTAAATATGAATGATTTTGTTGGAAGACTTCTTGGATCAGAAGAAAAGGAATTAGGAAATATTTTAGATGCTGGATGTGGGGTAGGTGGTACATCAATATATTTGGCAAATAAATATCCAAATTCTACAATTACGGGGATAACAATCACTCCCGGACAAATCAAACTCGCAAAAAAATTTGCGCAAGAAAGAAATGTTAATAATGTTAAATTTATGCTCAGTAGTTATGCCAACATAGAATTACCCGACAATTATTTTGATGGTGTTTTTGGACTTGAATCTGCATGTTATGCAAAAAATATAAGCGATTTTATTGATGAAATGTACAGGCTTCTAAAACCTAAAGGACGGCTAGTAGTTATTGATGGTTTTCGTAAAGATGATATTCCACTTAATCCTGTTATGCAGAAAATCTATGAAGGTGTCTGTAAGAACCGTGGTTATGCGCACCCTCCATCTCTTAATACTTATACCTCACATCTAAAAGAAAAAGGATTCACGGGAATTATTATCAGAGATATTTCAAAAAATGTAAGTCGCTCTCAGTTGAGATCGTTTCTTATTGGTATTCCTTTCTTTATATCTACATCATTTAAAAGATTAAAATTTGGAAAATATAAACTAACGGAAGATTTTGTTGATTATTCCTTTGGTACATCTGTTCCAGCTGCTATTGTTGGATTGAGTGGTGTTGCTGGATATTATGCAATTATAGCAATTAAAAAATAGATTATTCCAATTGGAGAATCAGTAATTAGATGAAAAATCCGTTGGGTTATTTATTGTGAAAAGCCATGAAAATATATTTAATTTCTGAGAGTTAATAATATTTATATATTAAACACTACTATAGTATAATTAGATAGGGGAAAAATATTATGAAAATTAAAAACAGAATTACGACGATAGCTTTTTCATTCATATTGATAGCAACTGTTTTTACAGGTGTTGTAACAGTAGGAAACCAAATTGTAGAAGATGATTCAAATCCCGGGCAATATCCTATTTTTCAAATACCTGATTTGAAGGTTGTCAGCATTCCTTTTACTCAACCGTCAGAATTAGGAAAATTGATTGATCAAGGTCTTGATATCGTTGATGTTAAAGATTCAAAGGTTACAGCCTATATCAGTAATATTGAACTTGAATGGCTTCATGAATTTGGATTCAAGCCAAAGATTCTTTTCGAAAATCTCGCAGAGATGAATGAAAAGATGTTTCCTCCTGAATTTGTCCTTCAGTTCCATTCTTACTCACAGATGACCGACGAATTGCAGGATATAGCTGACACCTATCCCAGTATCGCAAACCTTTATGTCCTTGGCAGCAGTGTTCAAGGTCGAACTATCTGGGGTCTTAAAATTACTGACAATCCTGACATTGAGGAAAATGAGCCTGAAGTACGTATCTGCGGTTGTCATCATGGTAATGAGTTTATGTCTGTCGAGTTACCCTTACTTTTAGCATGGCATCTTGTAGATAACTACGCTAGTGATCCTAATATTGAAGATCTGGTTGATAACCGGGAAATCTGGATTATACCAATGGTAAACCCTGATGGCAGAGAAGCATCCACTCGCTACAATGCTAATGGTGTGGATCTCAACAGGGATTATGGCTATATGTGGGATGGATCCGGCGGTAGTCCTTCACCTTTTTCTCAGCCAGAAACTCAAGTGATAAGAGAACATGCATTAGATAACAATTTTGTGCTCTCGTTATCATTTCATTGCTCAGGTGATATTGTCAATTACATTTGGAATTATAAAGGTCAGCCAGTACCTGACCATGATGTCGTTGAACCTCTATCTCAACAATATGGTTCTCATAATGGATACTGGGTGGTCGAGGGATATGATTGGTACCAAACTCGTGGCGATACAAATGATTTTAGTTATGGCTGCCGCGGGGATATAGATTGGACGATAGAAGTCCAGACTAGTAATATTCCCGGGGCCTGGAATCTTAACCGCGATGCTATGGTAGAAATTATTGATGCTGCAAACGTGGGGTTAACCGGTGTAGTTACTGATGCATTTACAGGAGACCCACTTGCTGCTACTGTTTGGGTGGAGGAGGTGTATTGGCCGTGTTTTACTGATCCAGGGGTTGGGGATTATCATCGTGTGCTCTTACCTGGAACATATACTGTTCACTACCAGGCCAATGGCTATGAAGAAGAAGTATTTACTGTTGAAGTTACAGATCCAAATTTACCAACTGTCCTTGATATTTCTTTAATTCCAGGTAACAAGTTTTATGCTTATCAGGTTACCTGGTGTAATTTTTATGACCCATATAGTTATCCAAACAACTTCCAAAACAATCCTACTGAAGCTATTTCTGCTCTTGGTTATCCCGATAATATTTCTGCATCAACAGGTGTGGGCGGAACAATAGTTTTGGATATGGGTGAGGGGTCAGAGATTTTTGACCTCGATGATGAACCAGATTTCAAAATATACGAAGGTGATGATACCGATGATGGATATCATGTTTACGTTTCTTCGGAATGGGACGGACCTTGGACGTATATGGGGCTAGGCATGGGAACAGCTGAGTTTGACCTTGCTGTTGTTTCGATTGAATCGGCTCGGTACATAAAAATAGTGGATGATTCTGATGGAGATCCATATGAAATGAATCCAGGAGTCGACATAGATGCAATACTAAATCTGGCTGCTGCAAATGCCAACAAATCTCCAGAGATCCCTGATGCACCTTCTGGACCAGCCGACGGAGTAACTCAGGTAGAATATACCTTCACTGCTGTCACAACAGATCCTGAGGAAGACCCAATCTCATACATGTTTGACTGGGGAGATGGAACCTATAGTGATTGGATAGGCCCAGTAGCTTCCGGAACTTCTGTAGAAGGATATCATGCTTGGATTGAAGAAGGTAACTATGAAATTAAAGTAAAAGCAAGGGATGAATTTGGCGAAAGTGGTTGGTCTACTAGCCACACAATCAACATAGTTGAAGGACCATCGCTTGATATAGGTGCCATCAAAGGTGGACTATTCAAAATAGCCGTGGATATTGAAAACAAAGGTGCCGTTGAAGCGACGGGGGTGAATTGGAGGATCACGTTGGATGGCGGTGCGTTTATTGGTAAAGTGTCAGAAGGTTCTGATTTAACTATTGCCGCGGATGGAACAGAGACTGTAAATTCAAATTTCATAATTGGATTTGGACCTACGGTAGTAACCGTTGATACCTGGATTCCAGATGGATCAACGGATACAAAAGAATTAAACGGTTTTGTATTTTTATTCCTAATAACCATCAAATCTGGCGGAGGAATTTAAAAAATACAAAAAATTCTAATTAGTTTGTTCATCCAGATTTTTAATTTTTTTTCTTACAAAAGTTATTGCAAATGCGACAAAAATCAACGCTGCAAAAAGACCGGTTAAAGCACCTATCATATCATATGAGACAAGGAAATTATAGGCTGAATGAACAAAAATTGCTAAGATAAAATATGGAATGACACGTAGAACCGTAGTATGTTTCATAATGGTTTTTCCATAGCCATATCCGGTCAATGCCGTTGCTGAGGCATGGAGTAGACACCCGCCAAAGCTTCTTAAGCTAATCAAAATTAAGAAGACAAATAATCCTTCCGAGAGAAAAATCCATCCATAAAATAGGTTCTCTGTCGCCGAAAAACCAAGTCCAGCAACTGCACCATATATTAGCCCATCCTCAAGCTCGTCGATCTCTTTTTTAACGGATTTTAATCGCAGTGCCAAAGGCTTTGAAAATTCTTCAGCAACTGGGGCAACAAGAACTACAGTTAGAAGAGAAAGAGTATCGTAATCCTGAATTGAAGCAACAAGTGAAATTTCTAATAATATTTCTATAATTAACGCAGCAATGATGGCAATACTAGCTCCCCATAGAAAACATATCAAAATGGTTTTCCATTTTTCACGATTGTATTTTTCTGTGTTTCTAATCCATACTGTGTATATGATTGGCGGTAGAAAAGACATAAACACTAAGAGAAACCATTCCATCATAACAACTAAAACACTCGATCATTTTATCTAGTTTTTTAAAAAAATGATTTACATTTTGTAGTAATATTCACCACTTTGTTTTTGTTTCCTATCCATAAATGAATCAGTTTTGTTTACCCGTGGTCTTTGTGTGTCTTCATCTCTGCGAAATGTAATATCTACATTTTTCAAGAAACGGTTCATACCTTCATGTAAACTAAACGGTCCTTGTGCTTTACCATACTTTCCAGATTTGCCGTCAAAAACTATCAATGCATCGCTTACCATGTCAATAAAATAGACATCATGGTCTACGATCATTGCAGATTTACCAGATTTTTCCATTACCCTGCGCAGCATTCTTGATACAATCATTCGCTGTTCACTATCAAGATATGCAGATGGTTCGTCAATAAGAAATATGTCTGCGTCTTTTACAAGACA